>JAPUGG010000001.1 GCA_027292975.1 Alphaproteobacteria bacterium
AACTTGGAGCCCTTCAAGGTTATGAGGACACCACGGTAGCCGGGGCCTTCCTCCTGAAGGTAACCAGCTCGCTTGGCGTAGGTGGCGAAGACTTCGATGTTGGGATCCTTGGCGTTGGCGATGACATAGGTATAGGGGCCGAGAACGCCGACATGGACGAAGCCACTCAACATGCCTTCAACAACCGATGCGTAGGACGTGGGCATGAAGAACTGGATTTTCTTGCCGGTCATTTCCGCCATGCGGTCGGTTACCGGTTTGTAGAGCTGTAGTTCCGCCACGCTCTCCTCGGTCGGAATGATGGCGAAGGTCAAGGCGTCGGGGTTCAAGCAAGGCCCCGCCAGCGCTTGTCCGGACAGACCGAGCGAGAAAATCGTCACGGCCGTCCAGGCGACAGCCCGCCGGGCGCGGCTTCGGCGTGGGTCTTGGAATTTGAACTTGGTAAACATTCATGCCTCCTGTTTTTGGTCAAAATTAGTTGTGGGCGCGTGGATGCAAACTCCCGGTCACCGTTTGCCGGCGCCAAGGCTCTCGACCACACGCTCTTGTGATCCGATGAAGTTGCGTCCTCTTTCACCGGTCATGGCGGACTCGATCAGCTTCCGCCATTCCTCGTCATCGATTCCGTAATCCGCCTTATCGACGGAGACACCGAGATTGACGAGAAATCCCTCCAGCCGTTCCGCGCCGGCCAGCAAATCCGATCCAAAAATACGCCGCAAGCCGGTATCGCAGGCAGGACTGGCACCGATAACGCTACGCATCACCATGGGCAGGCTGAACGAACAGGCTAATCCATGCGGCGTGCCGTGACGCAGGGTGATGGGGTAGGAAATGGAATGGGCCAGCGCGGTCCTGGTGTTGGAAAACGCAAGTCCCGCGAAGGTGGCGGCCCGGGCGATCCGGACGCGCAAATCCAGATTGCCCAGGTCGTCTACCAACCGAGGGAGACTATCCAGGATTTCCGTCGCAGCGTTGACCGCGTGGTTCGTGGAAACGGGATTGCCGTTCACATTCCAAATGCTTTCCAGGGAATGGGAAAGGGCATCGAGGGCGGTGCTGACAGTCAATGCCCGCGGCATTCCGACCATCAGTTCGGGGTCGATCAGCGCATCGGTTGCATACAGGGACCGGCGCGACAGGGAATACTTGCGCCCGCTATCCGTATCCCACACGCTTGCCCAACTGGTGACTTCGCTTCCCGTGCCCGCGGTAGTTGGGATGGCGACCATCGGGATCGCCGTCAGTGCGTCCGCGCCCGCGCCGTCTTCGAGATACCGTTTGACGGCGTCGAAGCCGTTGCCGCCGGCGGCAACCACCTTGGCGGTATCGATGACGGACCCTCCCCCCAAGGCGACGATAACATCCGGGACCGACTGGGCGGCGGCAAACAGGGCGCAGGACTCGGCCAACATGTGGAAGTCCGGGTTCGGGATAACGTTGTCGATGGTGAGCGTGGCCGGACCGACGATAGCGGCGATGCGCTGGGCGATGTCATGGAAAATCGGTTCGTCATAGGTGACGAGGCAATAAGCGCGGCCGTGAACTAGGTCGCCGATCCCGTCGAGCGAACCAACGCCGAACCTGATCCGGACGCGATTTTCGTAGGTCCACATGCCGCTTCCCTCGCTTCGGTGCTGGCAGAGATTCTTGTTTTTACCGCTCAAGGATCCGCCGACGGTCTGTACAGGGTTCCACAATCGCGTATATTGGTCTAATGCAAAAAAACAATCATACCTATTGGAAAATACGATGAATCATACGCAACTCCGTTCCTTCCACGCGGTCGCCGCCGAAGGCGGATTTACGGCCGCGTCGCGGGTCCTGAATGTGGGACAGCCGACGATCACCAGCCAAGTCAAGGCTCTGGAACGGCATTTCGACGTCGAGCTGTTTCACCGCCGAGGTCGGCGCGTCGAATTGACCGAGGCCGGCGGGAAACTGTTTCGCATCGCGCAACGGATCGTCAGCCTGGAGGCGGAAGCCGAGGATTTGCTGAACGCCTATGGCGGTTTTCAAGCCGGACACCTGCATGTGGGCGCCGTCGGGCCCTATCACGCTACGGAAATGCTGAGCGCCTTTAGCAAGCGCTACCCCGGCGTCAGACTCTCGGTAACGGTGGGCAACTCGATGGAAATGGCCGAACGAATTCTGGATTACTCCGTCGATGTGGCTGTCCTTGCCCATGTGGAGGACGATCCCCGCATCTACGCCATGCCGTACAGCCGCCACCCGGTCGTGGTGTTCGTCAACAAATCGCACCGCTTCGCCAAGCGCCGGCGGATACGCCTTGCCGAAATGGAGGGCGAGCCCATGGTCCTGCGCGAGGTCGGATCGACGACGCGGCTCGCCTTTGAAACGGCGATCCGCGAGGCTGGCGTGACCATCGAACCGGTCATGGCCATCGGCAGCCGCGAGGCCGTGTGGCTGGCGGTGGCCCGGGGTATCGGCATCGGCGTGGTTTCCGATATCGAATTCATCCCCCACCCGGACCTGCATACGGTGGAGGTGGCGGACGCTGATATCTATACGACCGCCCATGTCAACTGCCTTGCCGAACGTCGGGAGTCGCGGCTTATACGGGCTTTCTTCGATATGGCTGAGGAACTCAAGACGCCTCGAAACGTCACATTTATCTGACCCCACGTTGCGGTGTACGGCAATTGCAGGCTCGCGGCATGCACGCGTTGAACTGAAAAATCGACTGAACGTCCGTTCCGGCTGTGCGCCGTGCTTATACCAAGGAGCGCTTTTGCAGTGCGTGCAAGTCGCACCCGGCCAGCGCTCCAGCCGGAAGCAACCGGAGCCGTCATGGAGGTGACGAAATGGCTGAGGCCTTCGGTATTGCGTGACACGGATCGGTGAGCCTCGACTTCCGCAGTGGATCACCTCACTGCCCGATCAGACCGTTGTCTAGGGGATTTCCGTACCACAGAACCGACCTGGTACGGACATCGGCACATGCCTTGGGAGATTTAATCGCTTGAGCAACGCGGTTCATGAACGGCAGTGTTTGGCGCAGGCGTTCTCCTATCCAAAGGAACGAAGGCTATGAAAATCGGATTTATAGGTCTGGGTAATGTGGGCGCAAAGCTGGCGGGCAGCCTGTTACGGCACGGAATCGATACCACAGTAAGGGATATTGAACGCCGTGCGGCTGAGCCGCTGATCGAACAGGGCGCCAAATGGGCCGATACCGCCAAGGAACTGGCCGAGGGCTCAGACATCATCATTACCTGCCTGCCCTCACCAGCCGTATCGGCAGACGTCATGGAGGCGGATGACGGCGTCATCGCCGGTCTGTCCGACGGCAAGATCTGGCT
>JAPUGG010000010.1 GCA_027292975.1 Alphaproteobacteria bacterium
CACGGCGCCAGACCAGGCATCACCCTTACCCTCGGCCTTCGCTGCCGCATCGGCTTGGGCGCTCGCGTCCCAGCCGTCCTCAACAAATCGCTTGAGGGCACTTTCTGATGTGAACACGAACACTCCGCGAAAATCCTTCACCCCGAGGCCCGGGCCGATGCCCGCGCTGTACATCTTCATGTAGGTGTCCCGTCCCGTCTTCTTGTCGCGCACGATGCCCCAACCGCTGGCGGTAGAGAGGAGAAACAGGTTGATCCCCACGTTGCTGAATACACCATAGCCGACGGACTGACCGATCTGTGTTTTGGCATAGGGATGAACCTTATAGAGTCGGGCCAGTGTCTTAGACCGCATACTCTGGGCGGTTTGCCGCTTGTCCGCGACCGTGTTGCCCGTCGGCGACATACAGGCAGTTACAAGCGTTATAAGAAGGATCGAAACAAACCCAGCTCTTGCCAGTCGAAACATGATCTCCATCCTTTGTTCCGTGAGCAAAGAAATCGACAACCGAACCGCCAACTCTGGTAACAATCCAAGCACTGCTGATACCGTGCTCTAGAATGGAAATTGCGGCGGACAGAAGATGCGCGGCGCCGGTTAAGAAAGCTCTAATGCTGTCCCGTAGGACCTAAGCTAACATTCCCCAGATGAAATCCAAATTCGTGGAATTTGTACCACCGTTCCACTTGCCTCTCCAAAAACGTGACCTGCGATATCCCAGGTGAAGCGGATTAACGTGGCAATGCCGCTCAATCTCCCAATGTCCGCTTTGGGTCAAAACCGGACATCAGGTTAACGAGCCTGCCCGGCTTTTCTCGTCCGAGAATGCTCAAGAATATATTTTAAAGAGGCCGTCTTGATCTGTGCCCAATTAGTTGCGTCTGGTGTTTCTATTAAGGACAAGCAATAGACCCCGGGCAGCTTCCCAAAAGGGGGGCGGGCGCCCCTGACCGCGCCTTAGAACAACCCCTTGCGGATCAGGTTGAGGCCGACCAGCACCATTGACACCAGCAGCACCTTGCGGAAGCGCTCTTGATCGATCTTGCCCCGCACCCATTGGCCGAGCAGCAACGCCGCCCCTACCGGCACCAGCGCCGCCAGCCCCGGCACGATGTGCTCGGTCCTGAGCACCCCCATGCCGGCAAGGGAAAAACCGGCCGGGATCAACTGGGTCAGGTAGATCAGCCCGATGGCGCCAATGAACTCCTCCTTCTTCAGGCGCAGCGCCACCAACAGCATGATTACCGGCGGGCCAAAGATTAACGTCATGCCCCCGGTAAACCCGCTCAGCGCGCCGGCGCCGATACTGGCGGGTCCTTCCCACCGGGGCGTGATCCGCATGGTGGGCTTGATCAACGAGGCCACCGCGAAGACGGCGACGGCGCCCCCCATGAGGATGGAAACGGTTCCCGCATCGAGACGAACCAGGGCGAAGGAACCCACCGGTATCGCCACGATGGTCGCCGCCAGCATCGGCCAGAACCTGCGGATGGCCCCGGCGAAGTGGCCCCCGGCAAGGGCCTGATAAAGATTGGCGGCAAGAATCGGGATATAGGTCAGGGCGACGGCGTCGGGGATGGGCGCGAATGTCGAGAAGACCGGGAGCGTCACCATGGGCAGGCCGACGCCCAGCACGCCCTTGGTAAACCCGCCGAGCGAAAGGGCCACGCCGGCGACGATCAAGGTGGAGGCGCTAAGTTCCATGGTAAGGCCATCCCCGAATGTATTTGGCCCGAATGTATTTGGCCCGAATGGTTTTGCCAAGCGTGCCCGGTGGTGGGCTCGGGCCGGACCCCATGGGGCCCCGGTTGCCAGACGGGCCCATTGAGGGCAGAGTGGCGTGAAAATCAATGGAGACGCGGGCATGGCGGTGGGCAAGAACGGCGGGACGGAACTTAAGAATTGGATCGGCCGCACCGAGACCATGACCGAGTTGGTCGCGGCGCGGCCGGTGGCGGCGCTGAACGCGACCTTGGACCGCTCCGACGCCTTCCCAAGCCCCGGCGACCCGCTGCCGCCGCTTTATCACTGGCTCACCTTCCTGCCCCTGGCCGAGACACGGGAGCTCGATGCCGACGGCCACCCCCGGCGGGGCGATTTCCTGCCCCCCGTGACCTTGCCCCGGCGCATGTGGGCATCTTCGGAGGTGGCCTTCACCGGGCGCGTCCGCATCGGCGAAGAGGCGACACGCAGCTCGGTGATCGAAGATATCGCCGAGAAGCAGGGGCGCACGGGGCCGTTGGTTTTCGTCACCATCCGCCATGAGATCGCCAATGCCGACGGCATCGCCATCACCGACCGCCAGACCATTGTCTACCGGGGCGTCGACCGGGGCGCGGCCCGCGGCGGGAAGCTGCCCGCGGGCAAGCCGGCACCCGGGGCGAGCGATTTTTCGCGCGCGATCACGCCATCCGCCGCGTTTCTGTTTCGCTATTCGGCGTTGATCTTCAATGCCCACCGCATCCACTACGATCATCCCTACACCACCGAGGTGGAGGGCTATCCCGGGCTGGTGGTTCATGGGCCGCTGCTGGCGACGCTGTTGACCGACCTGGTGCGCCGCGCCCTGCCCGACCATGCCATCACCCGGTTCCGGTTCCGCGCCGTAAAGGCGGTCTTCGACGACGCACCCTTCACAATCTGCGGCCGCCGCGATGGGGAGCACGCCGTCGCCCTGTGGGTGCGCGACGGCGCCGGCGATCTATGCGTCGATGCGGCGGCGGAGCTGGGTTGAGCTCTTCGGGGGAAACATGGTGATCATCGGCGCCGGCCACGCCGGCGGCAGGGCGGCGGAAGCCATGCGGGGCGCGGGGTTCACCGGCGAAATCGTCCTCATCGGCGAAGAGGCTCACGTTCCCTATGAACGCCCGCCGCTCTCCAAGGAATTGCTCACCGGCGCGGGGGGCGCGGAAACGACGTTTCTCAATCCGCCGGCTTATTACGACGAAAACCAAATCGACCTGCGCCTGGAGACCCAGGCTGCGGCCATCGACCGCCATGGGCACGCGGTTGTGCTGGCCGATGGCGGGCGCGTCGGCTATGACAAGCTTTTGGTCGCCACCGGCGCCCGGGTGCGGCGGATCGATTGCCCCGGCACCGATCTCGCGGGGATCCATTACATCCGCACCATCGACCATACCCTGGCCTTGCGTCCGGCACTGAGAGAGGGCGTCCGGGTGGCGGTGATCGGGGGCGGCTTCATCGGCCTCGAAGTGGCGGCTGGTGCCCGGACCCGGGGCGCCAAGGTCACGGTGGTCGAGTTGGCCGACCAGGTCCTCGCCCGGGTCGCCGATCCGGCGGTCGGCGCCCTGGTGGCCGACCTCCACAGGTCCAAGGGCGTTCATATCATGACCGGCACATCGGTCGAGCGCATCGACGGCAATGGCCGGGTCGCCGAACTGGTCTGCACCGACGGTGAAACCATCGCCGCCGACGTGGTGGTAGTGGGGATCGGCATCGTGCCCAACCAGGAAATCGCCGGTGACGCGGGATTGGATGTCGGCAACGGAATTACCGTGGATGAATACGGGCTGACATCGGATCCCGATATCTTCGCGGCAGGCGACGTCGCTTACCATTTCAACCCCATTCTCGGCCGCCACCTGCGCCTCGAATCCTGGGCTAATGCCCAGAACAGCGGGATTGCCGTGGCCCGCAACATGGTCACCGAGCCCGTGCCCTATGCGGAGCTGCCCTGGTTCTGGTCCGACCAGTTCGATCTCAACCTGCAGATAGTGGGCGCGCCCGAGCGCTGGGAGCGGCTGGTGACGCGGGGCGATCCCGCGTCCGGCCGCGGCATAGTGTTCTACATGGTGGGCCCCCGCGTGGTCGGCGCCACCGCCTTCAACCAGGGCCGGGAAATGCGCGCCTGCCGCCGGTTGGTGGAAAGCGGCAAGACGGTCAGCGACGAAGAACTGGCCAACCAAGCGACGCGGCTTCGCGACCTCGCTCGCCCATAGGGACGGATCGAAGGTTCGGTGAAGGACCCGTGCCTATGGGCGGGCGAGCTCGACTTGGTTATGGAAGTCCCGGCCTCCTGCCGGCCCCCGATTAATCCGGATTAGCGTCTTGGGCCGGCGGCTGGGGCGAGGCGTCCTCGGTGGCGTTATGGGCCGAGTCAGCAGGGACCAAAATCCTCTGCCAAACTGGTTCGAGGAAGAAGCGAACAAATCTGCCGATGACGATCCAGCCGATCAAAGCCAGTAGCCCGAACAGCAAATCCCCTAAAACCTTGACGATACCTACGACGAAGTTCCTTGCGAAAGAAAGCCCCAGTTCGTGAAACACGACCACGGCCCCGGTCACCATGGTATCGCCCGGGAAAAAGAACAACATTGCCCAGAAACCGCGTACCGGGCGGATGTTCTCGAGGGGATCCCGGTCCTTCAAGTCGGCAAATTTCTTGCGTGCGACAGCTTTTTTCTTCTCTGCGATGGCTTGGCCGCAGAGCGTTTTGGCATGCTTTTCGGCAATTTCCACTCCGTAGGATGTAATGAGTGACAAGATAGCGCTCTGTTGCCGTTTCGCCTCCCGTCCCAAGGCCGAGGGCAACTCAACTGTCTGCGCACAGATCAACCATGCCAGCCCATCCTCAAGGCTCTGGCCGACCCCCAGCCCGTGGGCATAGATCATGCCCATGTAATATTGCGCCACGGCATTGCCGCCGTAGGCCGGGCCCTGGAACTCTCTCACGGCGGTCATGAATGCGCCGTTGTTGAAAGCGCTTTCCCCCGCCGCGACCCCTGCCAGCGCGGGCCGGGCGCCGGCAAGCGCCGATGCCATGCCCAAGGCGATGATCGCCGCGGCGGCGAATCGTTTGGCCCTGGAAACTCTCGGTCTCATATTCATTTTTGATCGCATGTCCATCGAGACGGCCGCCCTACCTGAACATGATTTGCACGAAGCCAACGGCGAAAAAGAAAACCAGCACCCCGAAGGTCGCCATGGTGACGACGTTCATCGCCGTAAGGAGCGGTTGTCGTAGCCGTTCGAAACGCCGTCGTTCCCGGGACCGCCGCTCCTTGCCCATGAGCAGGACCAGGTAGCGTCGGCCCCCGGGCAGCGGCAAGGAGACACGGATATCGATGCCGTGGCGCGTGCGCTTGAAGGCCTGGTTGACGGCGGCGATCTGCCGATCCGTGAAGGTTTCCCGGATGTCCTGGGGAATCCGGTCGAGGAAATTGCCGTCCAAGTTAACGGTGTCTTCGTCACGTGGCATAATTTACGTCCGATAAAA
>JAPUGG010000100.1 GCA_027292975.1 Alphaproteobacteria bacterium
TCACGGTTCCGGCGCATCTCAAGCGCGTCGGAATGGAGACCAGGCTGCTGATCGCGGGCGCGGACGCCAGCGCACGAAAATCGCCGGATCGCAGTCTGCTCAGACTTTTGAGTCAGGCGCACCGCTTCCACGACATGGTGATGCACAGCCGGGGCAGGACGATGGCGGAGCTTGCCGTCGAGGCGGGCGTCGGTGGGTCCTACTTCACCCGGATCCTGCGGCTCAGCTTCCTCGCACCGGACATTGTGAAGACCATCCTCCGGGATCGCCATCCGCTCGAGCTGACCGCGAAGAAGCTTGCGGGCGACACGCGCCTGCCGATCGCATGGGAAGAACAACGCGCCCGGCTCGGAATCGCCTGAACCACGGTATCGGTTGCGGTCCAACCGCCGCCCCTCGATGACCAAGCGCGGGGCGGTCTTGTTTTCCCGCGTGAAACCGCCCCACATGCCGGCCGAGGGTGTCTCGCCAACGCGCCTTTAGCCGTACCACCAAAACCGGCGTAAGAGACTCTTGCGATATGAGCACCCCGTTGGCCGGACCTGACCGGTCTCAGGTGGCCATGACGGAAAGGCGCATCGGGCGTAAGCCCCGGAAGTTTCGGGGCAAGTTCGAATCCATACTGTGTCCTGAAAAGCCATTCTGTAACAATGACTTATGGTTGGCGGTGCAGGCAGTCTGGGGCGAACCCGTCTCTGGGGCTGAGGAGGCCATTTCCCTGTTAAACAGGGAAAAAACAGGGAAATTTAACGTATTTGGCCAATAAGTCGGAAAATTTATCCGAATCAATTCGTCAAATCAGTAGGTTAGTCATGAATTCCCTAAGAATCGAAACAGGGAATTTAATTGGCGTATCAGGGAATTTTCGCGGCGGAACAGGGAATATCGGTAAGCGATGGGGTGGACGCCTCCTCTGTTGCGGGTTCCAAACACCGTTATCTTGGCACACTGATGCCGTCGAGGGGCGTCCACCCCATCGCTTACAAGCCAGTTGACCCTGACGCCACCCACGAAACCCCTTGCGAAGGGTCCTCGTACTGTCGCAACGTCATCCCGCCCCGTGATCCCAAGGGACAGTCCGTCATGCCCCGGCTTGGCCCCAACGCCCACCTGATTGGCCGCCCCGACTCCCGCGTCCAATTGATGACGCCGGCCCTGGTGATCGACCTCGACGCCCTGGAAGGCAACATCGCCCGCATGGCCGAGCACGCCCGCCGCCACGGCGTTGGACTCAGGCCCCACGCCAAGACCCACAAGTCGGTGACCATCGCTCGCATGCAGATCACCGCAGGAGCCCTGGGCGCGTGCGTCGCCACCCTGGGCGAGGCCGAGGTCATGGCCGAGGGGGGCATTGCCGACGTCCTGATCACCACGCCGGTGGTGACGCCGGCCAAGATCGCGCGGCTTATCGCCCTCCATCGCCGAGCTGATGGCTTGATGGTGGTGGCCGACCACCTCGGCAACGTCGACGATCTGGCGGCGGCCGCCAGGGAGGGTGGCGGGGGCCTCGCGGTTACGGCGGCCCTCGACGTCGGAGGCCATCGGATCGGGGCCGCCAACACCGACGCCGCACTGGCCGTGGCGCGGCGCATCGACGAGGCCGGAAGCCTCGCCTTCGCTGGTATCCATGCCTACGCCGGGCCCCTGCAACACATCGAGGACTATGGCGAGCGCCGCCGCCGCGCCGAGGATGTCGGCGCCATGGTCGGGGAGCTCCAGGAGAAGCTCGATGCCGCGGGCATCGCCCCACCGCTGGTGTCGGGGGCGGGCACCGGCACCCATGACATCGACGCCCTGCACGGCCCCTTCACCGAGCTCCAGGTAGGGAGCTACATCTTCACCGACGTGCAATACAACGCCGTCGCCTTGCGCGAGGACACGCCCAGGCCCTTCGAGCCGGCGTTGTTC
Organism: Alphaproteobacteria bacterium; assembly: GCA_027292975.1. Classification (GTDB taxonomy): domain Bacteria; phylum Pseudomonadota; class Alphaproteobacteria; order SMXQ01; family SMXQ01; genus SMXQ01. The sequence continues at coordinate 1,909 of JAPUGG010000100.1, forward strand.
GTGCGCACCACGGTGGTCAGCACAAACGTCGGGGGCCAGGTGACCACCGACGGCGGGCTCAAGCGTTTCGCCTCCGACGGTCCGCTGCCGGAAATCGCCTCCGGCGCCCCCGACGGCGCCCGTTACGAGTTCAAGGGCGACGAGCACGGCCGGGTGGTCTTCGCGAAGGACAGCGACAGCCTGCCCCTGGGCGCCGCCGTCGAGTGCCTGACCCCCCACTGCGACCCCACGGTCAACCTCTACGACCATTATCACGTGGTGCGCGGCGATACCCTGGTCAACATCTGGCCGGTGGACGGGCGCGGCGTGACTTGAGGGCGGGAACGACGCAACCCATCGCTAGGGCTGCTTTTATTGTTTGCGCCCGTGCCAATCCCCTGGCCGGCGTTCGCGATCCTTATCCCTAGACGAAGGCGAGGAGACGTGCCGGGGTGCTCACGAGGATGGCTTCGATCTCGTCCTCTTCGAAGTCGCGGCGGCGCATCATGGGGACGACGTTCCGGAAGACATGGCCATAGCCGTGGCCACCGAACTCGACCTGCCGGGTGCGCTGGCAGATGTCGTGGGAGATGACGATGCGATCCCCGTGGCCGGCGTCGATAAGCGCTCGGATGGCGGTGATCCGGGCGCCGTCGCCCGAGGCATCCACGTCGCGGGCCTGGGCGAAGTAGGAGGTCTCGAAACCGAAAAGGTCGAACTCCAGGACGCAGCCCGTGTCGGCCAAGCGCAGGAAGTCATCGATCTCGAACAGGCGCCGCTCCACGTGGTCCATGATGGTGCGCGACAAATCGGCCCCGGCCTGGCGCAGGAAGTCCAGGATCTCGAAAGGGGCGTCGGGATGGCGGCCGGGATGGATGGTCAGGGTGGCACCGCTCTCCCCTTGCGCCGTCACCGCCGCCGCCATGGACCGGCGTTCGGCCTCGGTCCACGGCCAGGAGCAGCCGATCTCGCCGATGATGCCGGCCGGAATCCCGTCCTCGGCGGTGTCCGGCGATAGCTCGGACAGGATCTCGGCCGTCAGGTCGTCCACGTCCCGGTCCAGGTCCCCGGCCGCCATGAACTCCTCGAGATAGCGGCCGGCGCCGCGCACGATGTGGACGTCGGCGCGCTCGGAGACCTCCCTCAAGCCCGAGGGATCGAGGATCATGGGCCTGGTGCTGACATCGACCACCGAGCGGCCGCCGGCCTGCTTCATCCGCCCCATCTCCCGGACCGCCACCTCGCGGTCCAGGAGGCGCCGGTTTCCGGGACAATCGACCCAGTTGTAGTTGGTCTCCCAGACGTTCCGGAGGGTGATCTCGGGTGCGCTGTCGGCGGGCCCCCCGCCGGCCGCCGGGCCGGAAATTAGCAGAACAAACAACACCTCTAA
>JAPUGG010000101.1 GCA_027292975.1 Alphaproteobacteria bacterium
ATACGTCGCCGCTTATCGGAAGCTTGGGAGGGTTTTCGCCGATTGTGCCTTCGCCCTGGTGGCGGTCCCGACCTATTGCGGCGGCCATATGGCGCTGGCCTGGGCATCCAACGATCCGGAAAACAAGCAGAGACCGGCGACTACGATCGCGGCACGCTTCAGGGCGACGGCGATCGAAACCCGCTATTACAACCCCGAAATCCACGTCAGCGCCTTTGCCCTGCCCGCCTTCATGAAGGCGGCGCTGGGCTAGAGCACACTCCGGTCAAATGGTTTAATTTAGCCGGATAATGCTCTAGTGATGGCGCCCACCCCGCCGCGCGCCGATGCAGCCTTTGGCAACAATTGATTTTCCTGTAGAATTCGGGCACCCATACACAGACCTGTCCGAGACCGGCCGTGCCTCCGGACAAGAACGACGAGGGGAAACCAAATGCCCTACACGACATGGAGGGGTGTGATCGGGTGCATCAAGCCGACCCGGCGCCCCGGATCCCTGGAGGAACTGATCCGCATGCTGCCGGAAGGGATCGGGGTGATTCCGCTTTTCCTCAATATCCGCCAAGGCACCACCAGCGAATTCAAGCGTGCCATCGATCCCTATGAGCCGCTTCTCGATGAATTGGCCAAGGAAGAGGTGGACCTGATCCTTCCCGAGGGCGCGCCGCCCTTCATGCTGTTGGGCTACAAGGGCGAAGCGCGGCTCATCAGGAAATGGGAACGCAAATACAAGACGCCGATCTTTACCTCGGGGTCCAACCACGTGGCGGCGCTCAAGGCGCTCAAGGCGAAACGCGTGGTTGGAGCGACCTATTTCACCGGCGCTATCAACAAGATTTTTTCCGATTATTTCGAGGGCGCGGGCTTCGACATGCTCGCCATGGAAGGCATCGACGTCCCCTTCGATTCGATTGGTCAACTTTCACCGGAAGAGGTCTATGCCCACGTCAAGAAGGTCACCCTCAAGCACAAGAAGGCCGATGCCATCTACCTGCTTGGGTCCGGCTGGCGGGTGCTTCCGGTGATCGACATGCTGGAGCAGGACCTCGGCATCCCCGTGGTCCACCCGGTGCCGGCGCGCTGTTGGGAGATTCAGAAACGCCTCTCCATCAACGAGCCCGTGCCGGGCTACGGATGCCTTCTGGGCGAGATGATCTAACCGACGGAGATTACCGGCGATGACAAAAGCCAAGGGCATGGAGCCGACAGGAATCCTTCATTTCGCCATCGGCGTCACGAACCTCGAAGAAGGGCGGAAGTTTTACGAGGACGTGCTCGGCTGCACTTATTTGCGCGAGAACGATACCACCGTGTTCATGATGGCGGGCAACGACCATTTCGTCCTCACCAACGCCTTGCACCACACGCCGCCCAATCCCCCCGGCGCGGTCGAGTTCCATCACGCCTTCTTGGTCGAGGGTGCGGCCTTCGACGCGGCGCTCAAGCATTTGGAAGACAGCGGCTACCCCACCCTGGAATACGAGGACGAAGGCCACCGCACCTTCACCGGCCGGCACGGCTATGTGCAGGACCCGTTCGGCAACGCCATCGAGATTATCGATTTCCACGGCATCGGCGATTCTTCGAAACCCGCTTTTCAGGGCCGCGGCCGGCGCCGGAAAGTGCTCTAGAAGGCAGCGCCGCCTTTTCCACTTACCGGGGCAGCAGGTCGCGGGCCACCGCCGCGGGGTTGCGTCCGTGCCGCCTGACCGCCTGCCAGATGTCCCGCATCGCCCGCCAGCACGGGGTACGGTGATAGGGTTTTTGGCGCGACGCGAAGTCGCCGTAACTCGACACGAAGCAGGCCGCCCAATAGGCGTAGCCACCGACATCGCCGACGGCGACATCGCCGGCGCGCTCCGCCCCAGGACCGATGGGGACAGGCAGGGGATAGTTGCAGTGCCAGCCCGGGCGCGCGAACCTCGGCCCCAGGCCCTGAAATCCGGCACGGTCCATCACGCAGGACATGGTGATCAACCTGGCCTTGCCGCATTTCCAATTGAACACCACCGTGCCCCTGTCGGCCCGCCGTTGGATCCTAGCGAGGCAATGATTGGCGTCGAACAAGCGATGGACGATAGGCTGCCCATCGGCGGGCCCCGACACGGCCGCCGATGCCGCGCCCCAGCCGATACCGAGGGCCAGCGCCGCGGCGATGGTCTTCCGGGTCCGCACCATGCCTCGGTGCCCGCCGTCACCGAATGCCCATAGGGATAGTGACCATCTCGGGGACATTATCCGGCGGCCCATCATGGCGCGGCGATCAGTCGGGAAACCCGGCCATGGCACGGACTTGAGCCGGGCTGCGTCCCGATTCCCTGAGCGTCCTCAGGGTCATGGCATGGTCGCGTTTAGCGAGCCGCGCTCCTGAGCCGTCTTCGATCAACGGGTGATGGTGATATTCCGGCGTGGGCAGGCCGAGCAGGGCTTGGAGGACGGCATGCAGGTGGGTCGAGGGAAAGAGGTCGGCGCCGCGGGTGACCAGGCTGATCCCTTGCGCGGCGTCGTCGACGACGACGCTTAGGTGATAACTGGTTTCGATATCCTTGCGCCCCAGCACCGCATCGCCGAGCAGAAGGGGGGCCACAACGGTCGCTCCCAATGCGCGGTCCGAAAACGCCAGTTCGCCCACCAAGCCTGCCGCCTTGCCGGCATCGAGGCGCAGCGCTGATCCCTCCGATCGGGCCATGCGCGCTTGGCGCTCCGCCGCGCTCAGGCCCCGGCAGGTGCCGGGATAAAGCGGCCCGTCGCCCAGGCCCGGCCCGGGTCCGCCATGGGGGGCGGCCCCGGCACGGTTGATCTCGGCGGCGATCTCGCCTCGCGTGCAGAAACAGGGGTAGAGAACGCCCAGCGCATCGAGCCGGTCGAGCGCCGCGCGGTAGGCAACCGCGCGCGCAGACTGGCGCAGGACCGGCCCGTCCCAGTCAAGCCCGAGCCAGGCGAGGTCTTCCAAGATGGCGGCGTCGAATTCGGGACGGCAGCGGCCCCGGTCGATATCCTCCATGCGCAGCAGAAACCTGCCCGGGCCGGCGGCACGGGCGGCGAACAGCGCGGCGTGGGCATGGCCCAGGTGCAGGAAACCGGTGGGCGAGGGTGCGAAACGGGTAACGGGTGCGCTCATGGTCCCCCAGGTTTCGGGGCGCCGGTAATCGGGAAAGGCCCGGCGCCGCCCAGTATATCGGCCTTGGGCCGCCGTCGCGCAAGGGTCGGCGGCGCGGCACCGCCCTCTCGCGGGGCGGGCGGCGGCGTGATAAGCTGGATGCCGGAACATGCCTGGAAGAGAGGCATCAGGGAGGAAAATCATGGATACAGCCGTCGCCACAGGTTTCGAAGACAAGTTCGTCGAGGTCGAAGGCCTCTCCATCCGTTATATGGAGGACGGAAGCGGCCCCGCCGTCGTGCTGTTTCACGGCGCCTCGCTGGGCTCCTCGGCCGACGTCTTCCGGCGTACCATCGGCCCACTGGCGGCCGCTGGATTCAGGGTCATCGCCTTCGATTTTCCGGGGTTTGGGTTGAGCGATTATTGCGAAGACGGCTCGGTGGGTTTGAAGAAGAGGACCACGCTCGGGCTGATGGACGCGCTGGGCCTGGAGAAGGCGGCCCTGGTGGGCCATTCCCAGGCCGGCAACGTCGCCGTCGCCTTGGGCCTCGAGCAGCCCCAGCGGGTCAGCCACATCATCGTGCTCGGCACCGGCAGCCTACTGCCGCCGCTGGAAGGCGGCGCCGGCAAGCGCGAGGATGCGGTGGTCCAGCGGATGGACCAGCGCATGGCCCAGGTGGAGCCCGGCATCGAGGACACCCGCAAGCTCCTGGAGGCGACCCTGTTCCATCACGAGCTGATCACCGACGCCGAACTCGAGTTGCGCCATTCGCGCTCAGTGGGCCGCAATTTCGAGGCTTTCGTCGCCCGCAACGAAGCCCGGGCGAAGCTATCGCCCAAGGGCGGCGGTGGCGGCACGCCGCTGTGGCAGCGGCTGACGCAACTCACCATGCCGCTCTTGCTGATCTTTGGCCGCGAGGATCGGGCGCGGGCGGCCGAGCGTTGCGCCCTTCTCCTGGAATTGGAGCCCGGCCTCGATCTGCATATGGCCGAGGGCTGCAAACACCTGGTGCCGTGGGATGCGGCGGACCTGGTCCAGGACCTTGCGGTGCCGTTCCTCAGGGGCTGAGCACGCTTTCGGGGCGTGAAGGCCGGACGCGAAGGAGAGACACCATGGCCGGCATGCTGATCGACGGCGTTTGGGACAATGACGCGGAGGTCCCGTCAGATGCGCGCGGCGCCTTCATCCGCGACGCCTCGAAATTCCGCAACTGGGTGACCGCAGACGGCGAACCTGGGCCGTCGGGAGACGGCGGGTTCGAGGCCGCGCCCGGGCGCTATCACCTGTTCGTGTCCTGGTCCTGCCCCTGGGCCCATCGCACGCTGATCATGCGCAAGCTGAAGCGCCTGGAAGACGTGGTTTCGGTCTCCATCGCAGATCGGCCCAAGACCGCGGGCTGGACCTATTCCAAGGGGCTCGACGACCTGAAACCCGGCGCGGACGGGTTACTCCACCTGCATCAGGCCTACGCGGCGGCGAACCCGGGCTATTCCGGCAAGGTCACGGTGCCGACCCTTTGGGACCGTGTGCGCCGGACCGTGGTCAACAACGAATCGTCTGAAATCATCCGCATGCTCAATGGCGCCTTCAACGCCTGGGCCGACAACTCCATGGACTATTATCCGGTCGACCTCGCCCCCGGCATCGATGAGATCAACGATTTTGGTTACGAACACCTGAATAACGGCGTCTACCGCACCGGCTTCGCGCGCAGCCAGGAGGCCTACGATAAGGCCGTGGACAAGGTCTTCCGCGGTCTCGTTACCTTGGAGGAGCGCTTGGCGGACGGCCGTTACCTGATGGGCGCGCGCATCACCGAGGCCGACTGGCGCGCCTTTCCGACGCTGCTCCGTTTCGACCTGGTGTATTACAGCCACTTCAAGTGCAACCTCCGCCGCCTCCAGGACTCCCCCAACCTAGTGAATTACCTGCGCGAGCTCTATCAATGGCCGGGCATCACCGACACCCTTAACCTGGATGCCACCAAAGCCAACTATTACAGCCAGGCCAAGGTCAACCCGACGCTGATCGTGCCCAAGGGCCCGGACATGGGCTTCCTTGATGCGCCCCACGACCGCGACCGCCTGCCCAAGGCGGCGTAGCTCAGGGCCGGCCAGGAAACCGGGCACGGGCGCGCGGTTGCCCCCCGGCATGGGCGCCGCGTCGGTCGGCAAACCCCTGTTATGGTTAACACGCTCAAGGAAATGTGACCGGAGGATCGTTGACTTATAGTTTTAAGTTTGCTTTGATTCCGTCCTCGGCGGTGACCCAGTGCCTTCTAGAAGTGATGGCCCGATATAGAGGTTCAAAGGGGGTCGGTCGCAAGAATCAGCACCGCGTTTCAAAAAGGGAGTACATCTCAATCAAGTCAATTTTTACGCCGCTGATGGCAGCGGCGGGCCTAGTTGCCGTGGCCATGGCTTCGGCTCCGGCCCAGGCCCAGAACGTCAAAATTACCGGGCTTGGAGCCCTGGACGGTGAGTTCTGCAACAGGGACCGGGGGTTGCTGTTGGAGGATCCCA
>JAPUGG010000102.1 GCA_027292975.1 Alphaproteobacteria bacterium
CCTGCCCAAGGCGACCCAGAAGGCGCTCGCCAAGCTCAAGCTCGACGCTTCGCTGCTCAAAGGGCTCCATGCGGAGCTCAAAGTGCCCCAGGCGTGGCTCGACGGCGCGGCCAAGGAGAAGGAGGTGGTCATTCTCGGCACTTGGTCCAACCGCCACTTCCCCAAAATGACGGCGTCCTTCAAGGAACGCTATCCATTCATCAACCTGCGCTACCACCGGTCGGGCACCTCGGCGCGCGGCATGAAGGTGCTGATCGCGCTCCGCGAAGGCCGGGTCATCACCGACGTGACGACTTCCGTCGCCAATTCCTATTTCCTGTTCATCAAGGTGAAGGCGCTCGCCGATCTGCGCGAACTGCCGGGGTACAGAAACGTCTCAAAGGCCCTGTCCGCCCGCGACGGCACCTGGGCCGCCCACAAGCTGTCGTTTCGCTGCATGGCCTACAACACCGACCTGGTGAAGAAGGCGGACCTGCCGAAGACCTGGGACGATCTGCTGAACAATCCATTTTGGCGGGACAATAGGATCGCCCTGTCCAACCACCCCAACGCTTGGCTGCTCAACCTATGGGGTGGTAAAGGGGAGAAATGGGGGGCTGACTTCACCCGCCGCCTGTTCGAGACGGTGCGCCCACAGCAGCGCAAGGAAGGCATGACCGCGACCACGGCGCTCACCGTGGCCGGCGAGTTTTACGCCAATATTCCCTCTCCCGAATGGCGCGCCAAGATTTATGTCACGAAGGGCGCGCCGCTCGGCTACCACTGTCCGACGCCGGTGCCGGTCACCCTGTCGCAAATCGTGATGCTGGAAAAAGCGAAGAACAAGAATGGCGCGCGCCTGTTCATAAACTGGATCCTGAGCAGCGAAGGGCAGCTCATGCAATACGCCAAATCTTTCGCCGTGCCGGTCCACAAGGCGCTTCGGTCACCACGCTTCCTGGCGTTCGCCGAAACCATCGTCGGCAAGCCCCAAATCATCCGCAACGACGCAATGCTCGGCAGCGACATGCACAAGAGGATGCTGAAGCTGTGGAAATCTCAATGGACATCGCCCAAGGGCAAGAAAAGAAAGCGCAGAGGAAAGCGTAAAAAGAAGTGATCCCGCGTTTTCCGCGCGAAAAAGGGCATTGCCGGACCGACTGGGCACGATCTAGCCGATTGGCAGCGGTTGAGGTCTCACGCCGTGAGTCGATACCACTCAGCTGGCGCGGGAGCCTGTTTCTGACCTGCACCTATTTAGTGGTCTGCGTCTTATGAGAGAACAAGACGCTTTGTTAACCTAATGTCCGCTTTTAGCTAAAAGCGGACACATGTATGTAAAGTTTGCAAACGTGGTCTTTGTTTGCATTTACTATTGCCGCTGTTTCACGTAGGCATCGAACGGTCCTGAAATCCGGATCACCTCCCGCACCGGGTAGTCGAGCATGGGAAACACCATGACGAACAGGTCGCCGGCGATACCCGCCTTGCGCGTGGCCGCGTTGTCGGGCGGGAAGGCCAGGGTGCGCAAGGCCGATTGGCCGCCGAATGTAGCGAACTCCACGTACTTCCCCTTGGGCGTGAGGGCGAAGATCTTTCCCGAACGCCGCTGGGCGGAGAAGAGATTTCCACCCGGGCTCAACCCCATACCCGAAGCCAGGGGCCCCGAATGGAGGAGCTTCAACTTGCCGTCGGGCAGGGAAGCGCGATAGATGCGCCCCGAGCCATCCACATGGGCAGAAGAGTGCAAGCCGTCGGAGCCGACCCAGAGAAACCCGCGCGGGTCGTAGGTGAGTGTGCGGAAGCGTTCTGCGCCGGAAATGAACTTGGGGTCCAGAACCTTGCCCTTTGGATCGAGCTTCACCACCCGGCCGAGATCGTCGTCGGCCACATAGATGTTGCCAGCGGCATCGAAGGCGATGCCCTCTGGGTCCTGGAGCAATTCCGGGGCGGAGGCGCCGCCAGCGAACAGCCTCGCCCTCCCCGAGGGGGACAGTTTGTAGACGCTTCCGACCTGGGTCCGCCGGTCCATAGTGCTGACGAACACCTCGCCCTTGGCGTTGACCCCCATTTCATCGGGGTCGGACAATGATGGGCCGAAGCGGAAATACTTCTCCGTCGCCTTGGTGATCTTCGCGGGCCCAACCGGGATGCGATAAATGGGTCCGCTGTTGGAGCCATAGATTTCCCGGAGCCGATTGGCGGTGCGAGCGAAATAGATATTGCCTTGCCCATCGAAATTTATGGTCACGATGGCCGGCAGACCGGGGGCGCTCTTGCCTGGGGTGATATCGAAGCCCTCGGCGGTGATATAGGTGGTAGCGGTGAAGCCGGGCGGGAGCTTCATGCCCTTGAAATCGAACCCGTCGCCGGAGGCCACGGCGGTTGCGGTGAAAAGCGCCAGGAGTGCCGCAAAGCAGAGGCAGGACAGCACGGATACGCCTTTCCGGATTGTTTCACTTGTGCACATCACACGATCCTTTTGCTCTTGATAGACCGCTCTTAGGGAGGCGTTAAAGATTAAATCAAAATTGCAAATCGAAAGAAGTATTCTCTAATGAAGAATATTTTTCATCGAACGATAAATGCAACGGGGCGGTGGCGAGATCGAGGCCGATGTTCCGGTCGTTTCCAGAGGACCCGGTCATTGCCGTGTCACGGCCGTTCCACCCCAACAGGCAAACATAGTGTAGCATTGGGCTAATGACCGCTTTGGGTCGATACCGTTGATAAATTATTTTGAGGGGTTTTAGACGCAGGATTGATTCGTGAAAGCGGCTATATGCGAAACTATGATTCGCATTGAAGGCTCCGACGCTTCCATGATTGCCCTGACAGTGGATAGCCCCGAGTTTATCAACAGTATCGGTCATAAGGAGACATCAGGATAACAAGGGGAGACGGGCTCCCGGAAGCCGATCCTTGGGGGCTCGTCGCTCGGGAAAAGGCGAAACCTCAAGCGGCCGCGTTCCCAAAGGGTGATTGACCTCCAGGATGGGATGGCCGCCGGCCCAAAAGATTTGCAGCAGTCGGCGGTCGCGAAGGGCGAAAATTCGGGCTAACCTTCCACGGTCACTGCTAGGCGCCCGGGCGCCCGGCCAGAACGATATTGGAGGTTGCCATGTTACGCAAAGCCCTAACCCTCGTGTTCCTGGTAATGTTTGCCTTCGCCGCGTCCGAGGCCATAGCGGCACCACCCTGGGCGGGGGACAGCGGCAAGGGCAAGGGCTATAAAAAGGAGAAAAAGCCCAAAAAGGCCAAGAAGCAGAAACACCGCGGCAAATACTTGCGCTTTTCCGGCGGCCCGCCACCCTGGGCGCCGGCCCACGGCTACCGCCGCAAACGCGGCGGTGGGTATTACAGTGGCCGTGCCGCCTACGCCGTGCCCTTCGGCATCGATCGGGGCACCTGCAACCGCACCGAGGTCGGTGCCGTCATTGGCGGCGTCGCCGGCGGCGTGCTGGGCTCCCGAATCGGCAAGGGCGACGACAAGCTGGCGGCGACAATCATTGGCACCATCGCCGGTGCCGTCATCGGCGGCTATGTCGGACGCAGCCTGGACCGGGCCGATGAAGCCTGCGTAGGCCAGGTGATGGAACACGCCAACACCGGAAGCAAAGTGATCTGGACCAATCCCGATACCCGCACCCGCTATGAGGTCACGCCGCATAGCACCTTTCGGCGCGACGATGGGCGCTATTGCCGTGAATACACCGCTGGCGTAAGCCTCAGCGGCGGCGGCAGGACCGATGCTGGGTTGGCCTGCCGGCGTTCCAACGGGACTTGGGATATCATTCGCTAAAACCGGACATTAGGTTAACAGGGCCCAACGGCCTCATCCCCATGGACTTCCGCAGTGATAATACCGCCGGTGTCTCGCCCCGCATCCTCGAGGCCCTGGCGCGTGCCAACAGCGGCAACGCCGCGGCCTACGGCGAGGATGACCTGAGCCTAGCCGTCGAAGCCCGCATCGCAGACCTTTTCGAGCGTGACGCGGCAATCTTCCTGATGGCGACCGGCACCGCCACCAATGCGGTCGCACTGGCCGCCATGACCCCACCCTGGGGCGCCGTGTTCTGCCATCCCCAGGCCCACATCAATTTGGACGAATGCGGCGCGCCGGAGTTCTACACGGGCGGCGCCAAGCTGATGGTGCTGCCCGACCGCGACGGCAAGATCGCCGTCGCCGACATCGAA
>JAPUGG010000103.1 GCA_027292975.1 Alphaproteobacteria bacterium
AAAGCCTATGGCGGCCTGTTCGCCGGGGACCAGGAGTGGGAAGCCCCGGCGCGCCGGGTGGCGGACATGGTGCGTGACGCCGGCGAGTTCCTCGACGAGCTCGGGCTGTCTTATCCGCCCCCGGGCCCGGCCCGGCGCATCGCTTGGCAGGCGCCATGTTCTCTCGCCAACGGGCAAGGGGCGGCGGGGTTCGGCGGCGGACTTCTCCGTGGCGCCGGGTTCGAGGTGGTGGAGCCCGCCGAGGGCCCGGTTTGCTGCGGGTCGGCTGGCACTTACAACCTCACCGAGCCGGCAACCGCGTCGGTTTTGGGTGCCGACAAAGCGCGCTCCCTCAATGGCCTCGCGGCGGATGCCGTGGCATCGTCAAATCTCGGTTGCATGGTGCAACTCGCCCCCCGCCTCGAAGCGCCGGTGGTCCATGTGGTGGAACTGATCGACTGGGCCCAGGGCGGGCCGGCGCCCCGGGTGCTTGGCTGGTCGCCGCACCATGAGTGAAATTTGGCCTGGAAGTGCTCTAACCCTTGGCACTCGCGAAACAAAGCGCCATATCTAATGAACGAGAGGAGATCCCCATGGACGATCAAACACGGACGGAGCTTGAGGCGGCGGCGTTCCGCACCCTGGTGGAACACCTGCGCAGCCAACCCGAGCTCCAGAACATCGAGCTGATGACCCTGGCCGGGTTCTGCCGCAACTGCTTGTCCAAATGGATGAAGGCGGCGGCCGACGAACGGGGGATCGAGGTGGACTTCGAAGCCATCCGCGAGAGCATTTACGGCATGCCCTACGACCAGTGGAAGGCCAAGTACCAGACCGAAGCGACGCCCGAACAAGCGGCTGCCTTCAAGGCGCATTCGGACTCCGAAGCATCGTAAGATGTGCTCGGGATTCCCCCGGCGGGACACGCCGCCCCCGGGGTGGGCGTCATTCCTTGGGAGGTGCCTCCAGGGCCACTTGCAGGGCTTTCCGCCTGGGCAGGGCGGCGGCCCAGGCCAGCACGCAGATTAGGCCCGCGCCGGCCACTGCCGGGCCCAACCCCACCACCTCGGCCACCAGGCCGAGCGCGATGGCGCCGATCGCCGGCACGCCCCGGAACACCACCGCGTAAAGGGACAGCACCCGGCCCCGGAACTCGCCCGCCACCGCCGTATGCATCAATGCTTGGGTGCCGGTGCCCGAAACCACCAGCATGAACCCTAGAATGACCAAGAAAACCAGCGCGATCGAGAAATTCTCCACCAGGGCGAAAGCGGGCAGGGCCAAGCCCATGACCAGGGTCGTCGACAGCACCACGTTGGTCAGTCCCTTCACCGGCGCGCGGCGGGTGAGCCAGATGGCGCCGAACAGCCCGCCCACGCCCATGGCGGTCAACAACCAACCCAGTCCCTGGGGTCCCCGGGCGAAGACTTGGTCGGCGAAACCGGGCAGCAATTCGCCCAGTGGGCGCGACATCATGGACGCCACCACCAGAAGCAGGAGCAACGGTCCGATGCCGGGATGCCGCGCCGTGTAGCGCAGCCCCTCGGCCACCTCGGTCAGCATCCCCCGGCGCTGGGTGGCTTGGCGCTCGACGCGGACCGGGCGGATGCGGAACAGGTTGACCAGGTGCGCCACGAAGGCCACGAAGTTCAGGAAAAAGACCGCGGCCACGCCGAACGGTCCGATCATCAGGCCGGCCAGCGCCGGACCCACCGCCCGGCCGGTGTTGAATATGGTGGAGTTGATGGCGATGGCGGTGCCGAGCTCCTCCTTGGGGACCAGGGTCGGAAAGAACACCATGCGGCCCGCTATGGCGTAGGGCTGATTGAAACCGGTGACCAATGACAGGGCGAAAAGGATCCAGACATTGACCCAACCGTTAACGGTGAGGACACACAGGATTAAGGCGTGCACCATGATGATGCCCTGGGTCAGCCGCATCATCTTGAGCGGCACGGCGCGGTCGGCGGTCACCCCCGCGAAGGGCAAAATAAAAATTCCCGGCAATAGGTCGGCGGCGGCGACGATGCCGAGCCATGTCGGCGAATGGGTCAGCTCCCAGGTCAGCCAGCCGATTCCCGTGCGCTGGCCCCAGAGGCTGATCACGGCCGGAAACAGGGTCGCGTTGAACAGCCTGTGGTCGCGGTAGCGGAGCGCCTGGACGACATGGCTCCAGTTGCCGGTTCGGATCAAGGGCCGGTCCCCGCTCGCGGCGCGGCGCTCTCCAGCGCCGCGGTCATGGCGCCGAGCCGGGGCAGCATCGCCAGCCAAAACGCGATTCCTGCCATTCCCGCCACCGCCACCGGCCAAGCCGGGCCGGTCTGTTCGGCGGCGGCGCCGAGCAGCAGCGTGCCGGCCGCCGGCGCCCCTTGATAGAGGAACGTATAGATCGACATCACCCGGCCGCGCAGGGCGCCGTCCACCACGTTCTGCATGAGATTGAGGATGCCGATCGAGTTGAGGTTCATGAAGAAGCCGATCCCCGCGATCATCACCAAGCCGACCCAGAAGGCATCGAACGACACGAACACGATCATGGTAATGCCGAGCAGGACCAGGCAGTGCAATACGATGGCGGTCATGCCCACCACGCCGTCGCGGGCCAGGAATACGAATCCCGACGCCATGGCGCCCAGCCCCATCATCGAGGTCAGCCAGGCGAGGCCTTCCGGCCCGCGCCGGTAAACGGCATCGGCGAACCCGGGCAGCAAGTCGGGCAGCGACCGTCCGGCGAAGGCGGTGATCGCCAGCATCGCCAACAGCGGCCCGATCCCCGCGTGCCCCACCGCGTAACGCACCCCATGGGCGATATTGGAAAACACCCCCTTGCCTGGGCCGGGCCGGTGCTCTGCGCGCAGCATCTTGAGCCGTCCCAGCACCACCAGAAAGACGATGAAGGTCAAGGCATTGAAGGCGAAGGCCGGTCCCACGCCGAAATTGGCGATGATCAAACCGGCCACCGCCGGGCCCAAGAAACGTGCCACGTTGAAGATCAGGGAATTGATCGCGATGGCCGGCGTCAGGTCTTCTACGGGGACCAGATTGGGCACCATGGCAAGCCGCGAGGCGGTGTGATAGGCGTGCATCACGCCGAGCAGAAGGGTGAGGCCCAACAGCAACCCGATCCCCATCAGGTCGGCAAAGACCAGGACGGCGATGGCAAGCGCCTGGCACATCATCGCGAATTGGGACCAGAACGCGACCGAACGCCGGTCCATGCGGTCGGCGAGGTCGCCGGCGATGGGGGAAAACAGCATCATCACGAACATATCGGCGAAGGCGATGATGCCGAGCCAGGCGTAGGACCCGGTCAATTGCCAGGCGAGCCAGCCGAGCGCCACCCGGTGGGTCCAGGTGCCGATCAACGACAGCACGCTGCCGCAGGTGTAGTTCCGGTAGTGGCGATGGCGCATGGCCCGCACGAACCCGGTCAAGGGACTGATGGTGCTCACCGCGCCTGGCCTGGAAACCGATTTACACCCATCAAATCGATTCGATTTGGCCGGATAGTGCCCTAAGGGCGGCGCGGATCTCCGTGCGGCGTGGCGCGATCTTCTCCACGGCGGCCTGTTTCACGTGGCCGAAGCCGAGTGCCGCCAGCGGGAGGCCCGCAAGTTCAAGGCAAAGGTCGAAACTCTCAGGGTTGAGAGACCGGCAGATGCGTGACAGGTCCTGTTCATACTCTTCCAGCTCTGTCCTCTCAAGCGTGCGGTCAACCGTATTGCGGAAGGGGTCGATGGCGCTCCCGCGCAGGGAACGAAGGGTGGCGAGCAGGCGCAGCACGGGTCGCAGCCAGGGTCCGAAGCGGCGCTTCAACGGATGCCCGGTCAAGGCATCGCGGCGGGTGATCCAGGGGGGCGCCATATGGTAATGGACCCGGTAGCCCGCCTCGAAGGTCCGGTCGAGCGCCGCGCCGAATTCGCCATCGGTGAACAGTCGCGCCACTTCGTATTCATCCTTGGCCG
Source organism: Alphaproteobacteria bacterium (assembly GCA_027292975.1). Taxonomy (GTDB): domain Bacteria; phylum Pseudomonadota; class Alphaproteobacteria; order SMXQ01; family SMXQ01; genus SMXQ01. Next base: position 3,945 of record JAPUGG010000103.1, read on the forward strand.
CGAGCACCTTGAAATAGCCCCCCGCCACGGCCTGGGCGAGGCCCTCGCGGCCGGGCGCCCGGGCCCCGGCCATGCGGTCCATTTCCTCGACCATCCCGCGGTAGCGCCGCTCCAGGCTCGGCCCGCCGTAACCGGCCAGGAAATCGGCGCGCGTCTCGGTGAAATCGGCCAGCTCGGGTTCCGCCTTTGCCATCCCCGCGCCGAGCCCCGCGAGACCCGCCACCGCGTCCGGATCGACGGCCGCCCGCCGGCCCCAGAGGAAGGCGTCCCGGTTGTCCGCGACGGCGGTGGCGTTGAGCTCGATGGCCCGCAAAATGGCCTCTTCGGCAACCGGAACGAGCCCCTTCTGCCAGGCGACGCCAAGCAGGAACACGTTGGCGGTGATAGCGTTGCCGGTGAGCCTGGGGGCCAGCGCACCGGCGTCGATCAGGGTGAGCGCAGCGTTATCGAGCCGGCCCGAGAGCGCGGCCAGCAAGGGCTCTTTGGGAAAGCTCCGAGCGGGGTCGCGCAGGAAGGCCCCGGTGATGGTCTCGGCGCTGTTGACCACGGCGCGGGTGCGGGCCTTGTCCATGGCCTTGAGCTGCGGCGTATCGGCCGCCACCACCAGGTCGCAACCGAGTACGGCGTCGGCCTGGCCGGCACCGATGCGGGCCGCGCCCATGGCGTCCGCCTGGCGTGCCAGGGTCACGTGGCTCATGACCGAGCCGCCCTTCTGGGCGAGCCCGGTCTGGTCCATCACCGTCACCGCGCGGCCCTCCATATGGGCGGCGATGGCGATGAGGTGGCCGACGGTCACCACGCCGGTGCCGCCGATCCCCGCGACAAGAATCCGCCAGGGCCGCGCCAGGGTGTCGAATTCGGGCCCGGGCAGGGTCTCGAGATGGGCCGGGATAGCGGGCCCACCCGCGGCGCCGGGGCTATCCCCGGCCTTGCCCCGGAGGCGCCCTTCCACGGTCACCAGGGCCGGGCAGAAGCCGTTCACACAGCTGTCATCCTTGTTGCACGAGGCGAAGTCGATGCGCCGCTTTTCGCCCAAGGGGGTCGATACCGGCACCACGGATAGGCAATGAGAGGCCCGCTGGCAATCGCCGCAGCCCTCGCAGACCCGTTGGTTGATGAAGACCCAGCGGTTGGGGTCCTCCATGGTGCCGCGCCGGCGCCGGCGGCGCTTCTCGGCGGCACAGGTCTGGTCGAAGATCAGGATGGTGACGCCGGGGCTGGCGGCCAGTTCCGCCTGGGCGCAGTCGAAGCCGTCCCGCCCCATGACCGTGACGCCTCGGGGAAAGCGGTCGGCCTTGGCATAATGACCCGGCTCCTCGGCCACCACGACGATCCGCGCGACCCCCTCGGCGGCGAGTTCCCGGGCGATGGCGGGAACCGTCAACCCGCCCTCGACCGGCTGGCCCCCTGTCATGGCGACGGCGTCGTTGAACAACAGCTTGAAGGTGATGTTGACGCCCGCCGACAGGGCCGCGCGGATCGCCAGCAGCCCCGAATGATAGTAGGTGCCGTCGCCGATATTGGTGAACACATGGGGGGTGTCGGTAAACGGCGCCTGGCCGATCCAGCTCGCCCCTTCGCCGCCCATCTGGGTCAGGGTCTGGGTGTTGGGGTCCGACCACAGCGCCATCGTGTGGCAGCCGATCCCGGCCAGCGCCCGGTGCCCTTCGGGGACGCGGGTCGAAATGTTGTGGGGGCATCCGGAACAGTAATGGGGCGGCCTTTGCAGGACCGGCGCGGGGTCCTTCGGGGGGTCGGGCGGCGCCGACAGCGCGGCGGCCAGGCGCGGGAATTGGCCGCCAAGGTGCCGGGCCAGGGCCCGGGCGACGCCGTCGGGGGTGATTTCGCCCGATAACGGGATCAAGGGGACGCCTCGGGGACCGGATTTGCCGAAAATGCGTGGGCGCGCGCCCTCGGGCGCCTCATAAAGGATATCGCGGATCTGGGGTTCGACCAGGGCGCGCTTTTCCTCGATGACGATGATTTCATCCAGGCCTTGGGCGAAGTCACGGACGGTTTGGCGCACCATGGGCCAGACCAGGCCCGGTTTCAGCAGGCAGATGCCCAAATCGCCGGCGCCGCCGGCCTCGAGGCCGAGAATGCGCAATGCCTCGTTTGTATCGGCCCAGGCCTTGCCTGGGGCGATGATGCCGATGCGGGAACCGCCGGTCTTGCCGATGATGCGATCGAGGCCATTGGCGCGGGCGAAGTCTTCGGCGGCTCTAAGCTTCGGCCCGGCCAGACGGTGCTCCTGATCGGTCGACTTGTCGGGCCAGCGGATGTGAAGCCCGCCCTCGGGCCCGCCCTCGGTGGTGGTGGCCGCGGCCGGGGAAAAGGCGAAGCGCGCCAGGCCCGCTTCGACGGTGCCCGCCTGCTCGATGACGGCGGAAGAGCATTTCAGCGCCACCCAGCAGCCCGACGCCCGCGACATGGCGATCCCGGCGAGGCCGAGGTCCAGAACGTCCTGGAGATGGGCGGGGGCAAGCACCGGAATCTGGGCGTCGATGAAGGCGAATTCGCTCTGGTGCGCGGTGGTCGAGGAAATGCCGCCGTGGTCGTCCCCGGCCACCGCCAGCACGCCGCCCCGCGCCGCCGTGCCGGCGAGGTTGGCATGCTTGAAGGCGTCGCCCGAACGGTCGACGCCCGGTCCCTTGCCGTACCACATGCCGAAGACGCCGTCGAACTTGGCGCCGGGGAACAGTCCCACCTGCTGGCTGCCCATCAGCGCGGTGGCCGCAAGTTCCTCGTTGACGCCGGGCTCGAAGTGGATATGCGCTTTATCGAAGGCGGTGCGGGCGGCGGCCAGCTCAAAGTCCAACCCGCCCAGTGGGGAGCCCCGATAACCCGATACGAAACCGCCGGTATCGAGGCCCGCGCGGGCATCCAACCAGGACTGGGTCAGCAGCACGCGGACCAGCGTTTGGATGCCCGTCAGGTAGAGGCGGTCATGTGCGGCCTCATAACGGTCTTCGAGGCTGAGCTCTGCCATGGGCATTGGGTTCCGGTCTCCCTTTCACTTAGGTACTAACCTTCCCGGCGGCGCGAGGCAATGTCCCAAATTCGTCGTGAGGGGTGATTTTACCCGCCGAGCGGGCTATAGGGTGGGGGATCTGGCAAGGAGGGGCGATCCGCCCATGACCATCCTCGTGACCGGCGTCGCCGGTTTCATTGGCTACCACGTCGCCGAGGCGCTGATGGCGCGCGGCGACGACGTGATCGGCATCGATAATCTGAACGATTATTATGATGTCGCCCTGAAAAAGGCGCGCGTCGAAAGGCTCGAAACCCATCACGCGTTTACCTTCAAGCGGCTCGATATCGCCGATTACGGCGCCATGGTGGTGCTTTCGCGCAGCCTCGGCGGCGTCACCGGGGTGGTCCATCTCGCGGCCCAGGCGGGGGTACGCTATTCCCTGGTCAACCCCCAAGCCTATGTGCGCGACAATATCGGCGGGCATCTCAACGTCCTTGAGACCTGCCGCCGTATGGAGGATCTCGGCCACTTGGTCTATGCGTCGTCCTCTTCGGTCTACGGGGCCAACGAAAAACTGCCCTATTCGGAAGAGGATCCCGTGGACCGGCCGGTCTCTCTCTATGGCGCTTCCAAGAAGGCCGGCGAGCTGATCACCTATACCTACAGCCATCTTTACGGAATTCCGGCGACGGGGCTCCGGTTCTTCACGGTCTACGGACCCTGGGGCCGGCCGGACATGGCGTACTACGCCTTCACCGAGGCCGTCATCCGCGGTGAGACCATCCATGTCTTCAATCACGGCGACATGAGGCGGGATTTCACCTATATCGACGATGCGGTGGCGGGGGTCCTTGCGGCGCTCGACCGGCCACCGGAACCCGGCCAAGGTGCTGCGTCCCACAGGGTTTACAACATCGGCAACAACCAACCGGTGGAGCTGCTGCGGTTCATCGAATTGATCGAGCAGGCGGTCGGCAAGAAGGCCGACCTCAAGATGGTGCCGATGCAGCCGGGCGACGTAAAGGAAACCTACGCCGACATCGCTTCCGTTGGCCGGGACCTCGGTTTCAAGCCCACCACTTCGCTGGCAACCGGCATTCCGCTGTTCGTTCGGTGGTACCGGGACTACCACGGCCACTAGACGAACCATTTGACTATGACCGGTAGAGCGCCTCCAGGCTTTCGCCATAGATGCCCATGAGAATGTGGCGGCGCACCTTGTGGGTGGGCGTCATTTGGCCATTTTCGACGGTGAACGGTTGATCGGCGAGAATGAAGCGGCGCACCTGCTCGATGGGGGCGAGGGCCGCGTTCGCCCTTTCCATGGCCGCGGCGACGAGCTCCCTTGCGGCGCTCGACCGGCCATCGGCGGCGGCGCCCTCGGGCACGATGACCGCGACCAGATGGGAGCGCTTGTCGCCGAACACCATGGCCTGGGAGATTTCGGGCTCCAGGGTCAGGAAGCCCTCCACCCTTTGGGGCGAGATATTGTCGCCGCCCGAATTGACGATGATGTCCTTCTTGCGGTCGGTGATCCGAAGATACCCGTCGTCGTCGAATTCGCCGATATCGCCGGTATGTAGCCAGCCGTCGTGCACCGCCTCGCTGGTGGCTTCGGGCCGGTTCCAATAGCCCTGCATGACCAATTCCCCCCTGACCAGGATTTCGCCGTCGCCGGCGATGCGGCACTCGAGCCCGGCGATGGGCGGACCGACGGTGGCGATCTTGATCTTATCCGGAGGGTTGCAACTGATCACCGGCGCCGATTCGGTCAGGCCGTAGCCCTGGAGGATATTGATGCCGAGGGATAGGAAGAACATGCCGACTTCCGGGTTGAGCGGTGCGCCGCCCGAGACCATGAACTTGAGCCGGCCGCCGAACCGCGCGCGGACCTTGTCGCGCACCAGCCGTTCCAAGACGATATCCAGGAGACGCTCCCAGGGTGTGATAGTGTCGGGCGCCTCGAAGCGTTTGCGGCCGATCTCGAGTGTGCGCTGGAACAGGGACCGGCGCGCTGGAGAGGCGTGCGCCACGCCCAGCGTCACCCGGTTCCTGAGCACCTCGTAGAGGCGCGGCACCGCGGTCATGATGGTGGGGTGCGCGTCGGCCATGTCTTGGGTGATGGTGTCGGTCCCCGCCGCATAATAAATCTCCGCGCCGATGGAGATGGGAAAGAACTGGCCGGCGGTATGTTCGTATGAATGGGACAGTGGTAGGAAGGACAGGAACACTTCATCCTTGAGCCCGGCGTTCCGGAAAACGCGATGGATGCCCTTGCAATTGGCGAGGATCGCGCCATGGCTCAGCATCACACCCTTGGGTACGCCGCCGGTCCCCGACGTATAGATGATGCACGCCGTATCGCTGCGCACCCCGGCATGGGGCGCGGCGGGCTCCTGGGCCAGGAGGTCGTCCCAGCCATGGAGCTCGAAGCCGAGGCTCTGGTCGACCGCCACCGGTTCCATGGTGATGACATGGCGGCAGCGATCGGCCCGGGCGGCACCCGGCATCAGCTTTTGCGCGAGGGCCGCCGTCGAGACGATGACGGCGCTGGCGCCGGAATCGGCGAGAACATGGTGGTGGTCGTCTTCGGTGTTGGTGGTGTAAGCCGGCACGCTGATGGCGCCGGCGGCCATGATGGCGTGATCGGCGATCAGCCATTGCGGCCGGTTTTCCGAAACGATGCCGACACGGTCGCCGGGATTGATGCCGAGCCCGGCTAGCCCCGCGGCCAGGCGCAGCACCTGGTCCGCAGCTTCGGCCCAGGTGATGGTGCCCCAGCCCGCATCGCCATCGCCGCCGCGCCCATGGAGAAAGGGTTTGTCGCCCAGCCTCTCGGCCTGGGTGAACAGCAGGTCGGTGAGCAGTGCCGCCTTGGCGGGGTCGACGGATTGGGAGCTTGGTTCGGTCATGGATGCCTGAGGTCTCTTGGCTGCCGGTCTCTGTTTTGAATTATAATGCGCGCGTCGGCCCTTTGCGCCAAGGCGCAGCATCGAAGGAGGAGACCATGAGCCCACCCCGCCCACCAGCCGCCACGGCCAAGACGCCCAAAGCAAAGACGCCCAAAGCCAAGGCGCCCAAAGCCAAATTCGGGGCCGGGAAAGGCATCGGCAGATTGCCGCGCTGGAACCTCGGAGACCTCTATTCCGGGCGCGGCTCGGCGCGCCTCACCGGCGACCTCGCCCGCGCCCAACGCCGGGCGCAGCGCTTCGAGAAACTGAACAAAGGGCGGCTCGCCCGCTTGTCGGGCAAGCGGCTGGGTGAAGCGGTGGCCGAGTTCGAGGCCATCGACCAGGCGCTGGGCAAAATCATGTCCTACGCCCAGCTGCTCCATGCCGCCGATGTCGCCGATCCCCGCATCTCCCAATTCTACCAGACCATGTCCGAGCGCGTGAACGCGATCGCCACCCGGCTGCTGTTCTTCACCCTGGAACTCAACCGCCTGCCGGAACCCGCCCTTCGCAAAAAGCTCGAAAGCCCGGCGCTTAAACGCTATGCCCCCTGGGTGCGCGATGCCCGGGCCTGGCGGCGGTTTGAGCTGGCCGACGACATGGAGAAGCTGCTCCATGAAAAGGCGCCCTCGGGGCGCGCCGCCTGGGTGCGGCTTTACGACGAGACCCTGGCCGACTTGCGCTTTCCCATCAATGGGAAGTCCGCGACCTTGGCCGAGGCGCTCAACCGCCTGTCGCACCGGTCCGCCGCCACCCGCCGCGCCGCCGCTGCGGCCATCGGCAAGGTGCTGGGCCGGCATGGGCGAACCTTCGCGCTGATCACCAACACGTTAGCCAAAGACAAGGAGGTCGAGGACCGCTGGCGCGGATTCGAGGGTCCGGCCTCGGCGCGCAACCTTTCCAACTACGTGGAAGACCAGGTGGTGGATGCCCTGGTGGGGGCGGTCAAGCGCGCCTATCCCCGCCTTTCCCACCGTTATTACCGGCTCAAGGCGCGCTGGATGGGCAAGAAACGCCTGGATTATTGGGACCGCAACGCGCCGCTGCCCAAGAGCCAGGACCCGACGATCCCCTGGGCCGAGGCCAAGTCCATGGTGCTGGAGGCCTATGGGGCCTTTTCACCGGACATGGAGCGCATCGCTGCGCGCTTCTTCGACGGCCGCTGGATCGACGCCGGGCCCCGCCCCGGCAAGGAATCGGGCGCCTTTTCCCATCCCACCGTGCCCACGGTCCATCCCTATATCCTGATGAACTACCAGGGCAAGAGCCGCGACGTCATGACGCTCGCCCACGAACTGGGCCACGGGGTCCACCAAATTCTGGCGGCCCCCCAGGGACATCTGATGGCGGCGACGCCCCTGACGCTGGCCGAAACCGCGTCGGTGTTTGGCGAGATGCTGACCTTCCGCCGGCTGTTGGCGCGGCAAACCAAGACCGCCCGGCGCCGGGCGCTAGTCGCCGGAAAGGTGGAGGACATGCTCAACACGGTGGTGCGCCAGGTTGCCTTCTTCGACTTCGAAATGCGCGTGCATACCGCGCGCAAAGAGGGCGAACTCACCGCCGATGACCTCTCGGAGATCTGGTTGGCGGTGCAGGGCGAAAGCCTGGGGCCGGCCATCAAGCTGTCGGGCGATTACCGCTGGTATTGGACCTATATCCCCCACTTCATCCATTCGCCGTTCTACGTCTATGCCTATGCCTTCGGCGATTGCCTGGTGAATTCGCTCTATGCCACCTATGAGGCGGCGCCCGACGGGTTCGCGGCCAAGTACCTCGCCATGCTCCGGGCGGGCGGCACCCTGCGCCACCGGGAACTCTTGAGGCCCTTCGGGCTGAACGCCGCCGATCCCGCCTTCTGGGACCGCGGCCTGGCCATGATCTCGGGCCTGATCGACGAGTTGGAGTAGCGCCCTAGCGCCCTGTGCCCGCCACCGCGCGAATCCAGGCCGCGAGCTCGCGCACCACGCGCTTTTCGATGCCCCTAAAGCCGTGCGCCGAGCGCGCCCGGCATTCGGAGCCGCGGTAATTGCCGCCGCCCTTATAGCCCTTGATATCCACCCGTGGCGCGCCCGTGAATTCCTTGGCGAGCGCGGGCAGGTCCTCGAACACGGTGGCGTAACAGAGATCGTCCTGGTGATGGGCGAGCAGCACCGGCACGCGGATCTTTTCCAGCTTCACGCTCTGCACCCGGTCTTCGCCAGCGCGGTTGTAGCGGGTCACCGTGGCGGTCAACACGATCCCGCCCAGTTCCCCCGGTGCCAAGTGGGCGGCGATGCCGGCCGCCGAAATCGTCCCCCGGCTGGTGCCGACCAAAAACACCGGGCCCGCGGAAGTGCGCCGGAGATAGGCGATGACGGCGCGGATATCGGTGGCGTGATCGGCGCTGGTGCGCCATTGCGTCATGCCGTCCTGCATGTCGGACGGCGCGTCGGGCACCGCGACCAGCAGATTGTGTTTGACCCAGTGCTTGCGGGTGCGGACCAGGAAATTCCCCGTGGGATTGCCCGACCCGTCCCAGTTATCGAGATCGATGACGCCTTCGCTGCCGGCGAACAGGATGGCAATGGGCGGATTGCCGGTGCGCGGGCCGCGGAGGATGAACTTGACCGTGACCCCGGGCCGGGTCTTGATTTCCACCACCTCTTCGGCGCTCGCCGCCGGGACCGGGGCAAGGGTGGAAAGCGCTAAGGCCAAAAGGCCCCAGCCCAGGGCCGATCGCGCGGTGTTGAAGTTCACGGGCTCTCTCCTTTGCCCAATGCAGGCGACCGGGGGTTCTGAATCTAGTTCTTTCCCCCGCGCCGATCAATTCGCGGTGAGGGGGCGATTGCGGCCTTGGCAAAGGGCCGCCGATTGGGCATTGTGTGGCCCGTTTTCGATGCACGACCCATACTCGGGGGAGATCCCACCAAACACCATGAAATTAGCGATCCCTAGGGAAACCGCCGAGGGGGAAGCGCGAGTCGCGGCTTCGCCGGAGACCGTGAAGAAACTTATCGCCCTTGGCCTCGACGTGGTGGTGGAGGCGGGGGCCGGCGCCGGCGCGTCCCTTGCCGATGATCTATACAAAGCGGCCGGCGCCGCCATCGCCACCGGGGCGGCCGAGGTCCTGGCCGATGCCGATATCGTCTTCAAGGTCCAGCGTCCCGACCATGACCAGCTCGGCCACATGAAACGGGGTGCCGTTTTGGTCGCCATGCTCGATCCGCTCAACCGTTCGGGCGACGCCAAGGCATACGCCGCCCAGGGGATCGCCGCCTTCGCCATGGAACTGGTGCCGCGCATCACCCGGGCCCAAGCCATGGACGTTGTGTCTTCGCAATCCAACCTCGCGGGTTACCGCTCGGTGCTGGACGCGGCCCATGAATTCCGGCGCATCATGCCGATGATGATGACGGCGGCGGGCTCCATGGCGCCGGCGCGGGTCTTCGTCATGGGGGTGGGGGTCGCCGGCCTCCAGGCCATCGCCACGGCGCGCCGGCTCGGCGCCGTGGTGTTGGCCACCGACGTGCGTCCGGCCACCAAGGAACAGGTGGAAAGCCTCGGCGCCAAGTTCGTCATGGTCGAAACCGAGGAGTCCCGGGAGGCGGAAACCGCCGCCGGCTACGCCAAGGAAATGTCCGAGGACTACCAGCGCCAACAGGCCGCGCTGATCGCCGAGACCATCGCCAACCAGGACATCGTCATCACCACGGCGCTGATCCCGGGCCGCCCGGCGCCGGAATTGATCAGCGAGGAGATGGTCAAGTCCATGCGCCCGGGTTCGGTCATCAACGACCTGGCGGTCGAGGCGGGCGGCAACTGCGCGCTCTCGGAGCCGGGCCTTGTGGTGGTCCGCCACGGCGTCACCATCATCGGCCATGTCAACGTGCCCTCGCTTGTGGCCGCCGACGCGAGCCACCTTTACGCGCGCAACCTGTTGGCTTTCCTGACCCCCCTGATCGACCAGCAAACCGGCGCGCTCGACATCGACTGGGACGACGAGATCATCAAAGGCACCGGGTTGACCCGCGACGGCGCCGTGGTGCATCCGCAATTGAGCGAAGGAGAAGCCTAGCCATGGAAGCCACAGCGGTGGATCCCTTTGTCTTCCGGCTTGCCATCTTCGTGCTGGCGATCTTCGTCGGCTATTTCGTGGTGTGGTCGGTGACGCCGGCGCTGCACACCCCCTTGATGAGCGTCACCAACGCGATTTCCTCGGTGATCATCGTCGGCGCCCTGATCGCCGCCGGTCCCGGCGGGCTCGAGCTGTCGAAGATTTTCGGCCTGATCGCCATCGGACTGGCGGCGGTCAATATCTTCGGCGGCTTTGCCGTTACCCAGCGCATGCTGGGTATGTACAAGAAGAAAGAGCGGGAATAGGAGCGCCCCATGACGGCCAATCTCGCGGCGCTGGCCTATGTCTCGGCATCGGTCCTTTTCATCATGGCCCTGCGCGGCTTGTCCAGCCCGGAAACCGCACGCATGGGCAATGTCTACGGCATCGCCGGCATGGTCATCGCTATCCTCACCACCCTCGCCACGCCGGGCGTGGTGTCCTATGCGGAAATCCTGGCCGCCCTGGTGATCGGCGGCGCCATCGGCACGGTCATCGCCCAGCGGATCGAGATGGCGTCCATGCCCCAGTTGGTGGCGGCCTTCCATTCCCTGGTCGGCCTGGCGGCGGTGCTGGTGGCGGCGGCGGCGTTCTACAATCCCGCGGCCTACGGCATCGCCGATGCCGCCGGGGCGCTCAAGTTCGTGAGCCGGATCGAGATGTCGTTGGGCACCGTCATCGGCGCCATCACCTTTTCCGGTTCCATCGTCGCCTTCGCCAAGTTGCAGGGCCTGGTGTCGGGCAACCCGGTGGTGTTCCCCGGCCAACACCTGTTGAACCTATTCCTCGGCCTGGTCATTGTCGGCATGGGCGTGCTGTTTACCATGGACGCGGTCCCGATGTGGTTCTGGGCCATGGCGGTCCTCGCCTTCCTCATCGGCTTCCTGATCATCATCCCCATCGGCGGCGCCGACATGCCGGTGGTGATCTCGATGCTGAACTCGTATTCGGGCTGGGCGGCGGCGGGCATCGGCTTCACCCTGGAGAACACGGCGCTGATCGTCACCGGCGCCCTGGTGGGGTCGTCGGGCGCCATCCTCAGCTACATCATGTGCAAGGCGATGAACCGGTCCTTCTTTAGCGTCATCCTGGGCGGCTTCGGCGGCGATGCGGGCCCGGCGGCGGGCCCGGCGGCGGGCGAGAAGCCGGTCAAGGCGGGCGCGGCGGAGGACGCCGCCTTCATCATGCGGAACGCCGGCAAGGTGATCATCGTTCCCGGCTACGGCATGGCCGTGGCCCAGGCCCAGCACGCGCTGCGCGAATTGGGCGACCTCTTGAAGACGGAAGGGGTGGAGGTCTCCTACGCCGTCCATCCGGTGGCGGGCCGCATGCCGGGGCACATGAACGTGTTGCTGGCCGAGGCTTCCGTGCCCTATGACGAGGTGTTCGAGTTGGACGCCATCAATTCAGAGTTCTCGACCACCGACGTCGCCTTCGTCATCGGCGCCAACGACGTCACCAACCCGGCCGCCCGGGACGACCCTGGGAGCCCGATCTACGGCATGCCGATCCTCGACGTGGACAAGGCGCGCACCGTGCTGTTCGTCAAGCGCTCGCTGTCGCCGGGCTACGCCGGGGTCGACAACGCGCTGTTCTACCGCGACAACACCATGATGCTGTTCGCCGACGCCAAGAAAATGTGCGACGACATCGTCAAGGCGCTGGGGTAGGGGGTCTACCAAAGCACGGGTTTGGCCACCATCAGCCAGACGATGGCGACAATGGCCGCAAAAGCGGCCAGCCCAGTACGAACCGGAATCTCATACAGTGAGAATAAGCCTCGGCCATAACAAAAGCCGCGCACCCGAGGGTGGCGGCTCCGTTGGCGACCGGTCCTTTAGGGCTGATCGTCCTTTAAGGGAGGCTAGTAGCCTTCGCGCTCCATCCTCTTGCGCATCAGCTTGCGGTAGCGGCGCACCGCCTCGGCCCGTTCCCGGGCGCGCTTTTCCGAGGGCTTTTCGTAGCTGCGGCGCATCTTCATTTCGCGGTAGACGCCCTCGCGCTGCATCTTCTTCTTGAGCGCGCGCAGCGCCTGATCGACGTTGTTGTCTCTGACCGTTACCTGCACGTTTCCTTCGACTTTCCTTGTTAAAATCCTAGCACGTTTAAACATCACCCAAAGGCGCCCCGCCTCTGGACCGCGGTTTCTATCACTTTCCCCCCTCCATGTGAAGGCCAAAGGTGAGCCGGAAACCGCAGGGTCACCATACCATGTCAACAACCCATTCAACATACCATAGTGTGGCCATAGTGTGGCAAACCCCCGGTTAACAGGGGGTAAAAATAGCAAAAAAGCGCGAATTCCCGCCCCGGCCCCCTTTACCGGGGCCGTGCCCGGCCTCATATTGCGTCCATGGCCATTCTCAAGATCGCCAAGATGGGTGCCCCCGTGCTGCGCGCGCGCGCCCAGGAGGTCCCGGACCCCACGGTGCCGAAAATCCGGGCGCTGGTCGCCGACATGGTGGAAACGCTGGCGGACGCGGGCGGGGTGGGCTTGGCCGCGCCTCAGGTCCATGAGCCGCTGCGCATCGTCATCTTCCACCGGCCCCGCGAGGCCACGGAGCCCGAAGATGCCGCGGATGCCCAAGACATCGAAGAATCCGGCAATGCCGGGGACCCGGCGGCGGACCAGGTAGCGCCCGAAGACGACGAGGATTCCGGGCCGCTTTTCATCCTCGTCAATCCGGTGATCGAGCCTTTGTCCGACGAAACCGCGCTCGATTGGGAGGCCTGCCTTTCGGTGCCGCGGATGCGCGGCGTGGTGCCGCGCTTTACCCGCATCCGCTATTCCGGGCTGGGGCTGGACGGCAAGCCGGTCATCTTCGAGGCCGAAGGCTTTCACGCCCGCGTGGTGCAGCACGAATGCGACCATCTCGACGGCATCCTCTATCCCCAGCGCATGACCGATCTCAGGCTGTTGGGTTTCGACGACGAGCTTGACCGCCATCCCCTCGAATTCGCGCCGGCCGGTGACGGCGATCCCGCGCCGGGCGCGGCGGAGGGCGAAGCGGCAATCGCGGGGGGAGCGGGCGCCCCGGGCGCCTGACGGCCGATGGCGAACGAGGCGCCGGAATTGGATCAAGCGCGCGCGGCGATCTTACGCGCGACCCTTGCTCACGTGCCCTTCGACGGCTGGTCTGAGGCGGCCATCGCCGCCGGCATCGTCGACGCCGGCCAGCGCCAAAGCCTGAGCGTTCTCGCCTTCCCCGACGGCCCTTCCGCGCTGGCGGAATACTATTCGGCTCATGCCGATCGGCGCATGGCGGCGGCGCTTGACCTGGACGCCATCGCCAAGATGCCCATCCGCGAGCGCATCATCACGGCGGTGCGTCTGCGTCTCGTCCAGGCCGAGGGCGAACGCGAGGCCCTGAAGGTCTTGATGACCTGGTTCGCTTTTCCCGCCAACCAGGCGCTTGCCGTCAAATGCCTCTACCGCACCGTGGACGCCGTCTGGCGCGCCATCGGCGACACCTCGACGGATTTTAATTTCTATTCCAAGCGGGCGATCCTGGCGGGCGTCGTAGCGGCGACGGTGCTCTATTGGCTGGGCGACGAATCAGAGGGAGCGGCTTCGAGCTTCGGCTTCCTCGATCGGCGCATCGAGGACGTGATGGCTTTCGAGAAGGCCAAGGGCCGGGCCCGGCAATGGCTGGCCGAACTTCCCGATCCCTTCCGCATCCTGCGCGACGTGAGAAGCGGCGGAAAACGCCATGGCGACGGAGACGCGCCCGGAGCCGGACCGGGGTCGCCCAAGCCCTAAGCCCTACGCCAACAATATCAGTCGTCGTCGCCGGGCTCGCGGGCCACCGCCGCGGTCTGATCCGCGCGGAATTTGTCGAGCGCCTTGGCGATGGCGTCGTCGGAGAGCGCCAGCACGGCGGCGGCCAGAAGGGCGGCGTTGATGGCGCCGGCCCGGCCGATGGCCAACGTGCCCACCGGCACGCCACCCGGCATCTGAACCATCGACAGCAGGCTGTCCATGCCTTTCAGCGCCTTTGATTCGATGGGGACGCCGAACACCGGCAGCGGCGTCAGGGCGGCCGTTACACCGGGCAGGCCCGCGGCGCCGCCGGCGGCGGCGATGATCACCTTGTAGCCCTGTTCCCTGGCCTGGGACGCGAAGTCGTAAAGGCGCTGGGGCGTGCGATGGGCGGAGATGATCCGGTTGGCGTGTGCGATGCCCAGCTTCCCGAGCGTTTCGGCGGCATGGCGCATGGTGTCCCAATCGGACTGGCTGCCCATGATGATGGCGACGGTGGGCGTGGATTCTGCCATTGGGCCCCTCTCGATCGCGCCTGGAGGCGGCACTTGGGGCGGCGCGCCTGCGCAGGGATTGCGCACATTATAAGTAGGCGCGGCGTTAAGGCAACCGGCCATGCGCGCACCCCGGGCGATGGAATCGGGGCGGCGGTGATGCGCCCTTCACCCGACCGGGCGCCTGGCCGGGCGCCTGGCCGGGCGTTAACCGGTGGGTAAGGTTTTGGCTCTAAGACTTTATTAACCATAGGTCTGTCCCGGGCCTTTTGCGCCGCCCGGGGCGCGGTTCCGGGGCATAGGGTTCTGTTAGGGGAGTTGAACTGTAATGAAGATCGACGAATCACGGCCCGTCGACGGGAGTGCCGGTGTCGTCCGGCTACGCCCGGCATCGGGCGCCGTCCAGGGTGGCACGGTCAACGGATCCCGCCCGGTGCAGGACACCACCACGGTTTTGGGTATTCCCGAACCCGAGTTCACGCCCCAGGTGCGTGATGCCATCTTTGCCCTGCTGGATGAGGTCGCGAAGCTGCGTCAGGAACTGGAGCAGAGCAAGCAACGCATCTCCCAGTTGGAGAAGTTGGCCGACCAGGACTCACTTGTGCCGATCGCCAACAGGCGCTCTTTCGTGAGCGAATTGTCGCGAATTCTGTCCTTCACCCAACGCTACGGCGGCGCGGTCAGCGTGCTCTATTTCGACATCAACGACATGAAGTCGATCAACGACACCCATGGCCATGCCGCCGGTGATGCGGCTATCGCCCATGTGGCGAACCTGCTGGCCTCGAGCATTCGAGAATCCGATATGGTCGGCCGTTTGGGCGGCGACGAGTTCGGCATCATCCTGGCCAATGCGCCGGAATCGGAAGCGGTCCAGAAATCGGAGCAACTGGGCCGGACGATCTCCGCCACGCCCTTCGACTGGAAGGGGCAGAAGATCACGGTGGCGATCTCGTCGGGTGCCTACGCCCTTCAAGGTGGCGAGGATGCGTCGGCCATGCTGGATCACGCCGACCAGGCGATGTATGCGCAGAAACCGGCGACACACCACGGCGGCTGACCGGCCCCCTGCTAGAGCATTTTCCGGCCCCGCCACGGCGGCCGATCAAGCATAGAAGAAAGGGTATCCCGCTGCGCCATGGTGCCGTGGGCCGAAGTCTTGTGCCGTCGAGGTTTCCCTATTGATGGCGCGCGGGCAATTGGGTAATGCTGTGGCGGTGGTATCGCTCACCAGGGAAAGCAATGGCGACGCGCAAGCGAATAGGGATTCTCACCGGCGGCGGCGATTGTGCCGGCCTGAATGCGGTGATTCGGGCGGTGGTGTTTCGCGCCGTCCACGGCCATGGCTGGGAAGTGATCGGCATCCGCCGTGGCACCTTGGGCCTGATGACGCGGCCCCCCGATGTCATTCCCCTTTCGCTTGACATGTTCTCCGGCGAGGTGTTGCGCATGGGCGGGACCCTGATCGGCACCACCAACCGGGGCAATCCTTTCGCCTTCCCCATGGCCGACGGCACCACGGTGGACCGCTCCGAAGATATCTACGCGGGCTACCGGGCGCTCGGCCTCCACGGCCTGATCGTCGTCGGCGGCGACGGCTCGTTCGGCATTCTTGCCCGGCTGGTCGCGGAAGGAGGCCTGGACGTCGTGGGTATCCCCAAGACCATCGACAACGACGTGCCTTTCACCGAAAACGCCATCGGCTACATTAGCGCCGTGAATGTCGCCACCGAGGCGCTCGACCGGCTGCAGACCACCGCGGCCTCCCATTCGCGGATCATGATCCTCGAGGTGATGGGTCGGGATGCCGGGCATATTGCGTTGGCGGCGGGGATCGCCGGTGGCGCCGATATCATCCTGATCCCGGAAATCCCCTACACCACCGATGCCCTGGCCCGGAAAATCCAGCAAATCGAGGCCGCCTGGGACCGCGATTTTGCCCTGGTCGTCGTCGCCGAGGGCTGCAAGACCGAGGATGGGCGCACCGTCACCATCGCCGACGCCCAGGGCCGGCCCCGTTTTGGCGGGATCGGACATTACCTGGCCGACCGGCTGGGCCAGGCGACGGGGTGGGAATCCCGCTTCACCATCCTCGGTCACGTGCAGCGGGGCGGCAGCCCGGCCACCACCGACCGCGTGCTGGGCGCGGCGTTCGGCGTCCGCGCCGTGGACCTCATCAACCAACAGGACTTCGGGCGTGTGGTGGTGTGGCAGAACCGGAGGGTCGCCGATATCCCCCTCGTTGAGGTGGCCGGTATCCACCGCGGTGTCGAAGTCGACGGGCCGCTCATGACGACCGCCCGGGGCCTCGGCATTTCCTTTGGCGACGAATAGGAAAGGCAGGTCCCACCATGGATTTTCCCGACCATCCGTTCTGGGAATTTTCCCTTCAGGTCTACGGCCGTGATGGGGTGGGGGCGGCCTGCATTCACCTGCAGGAGCACCACGGCGTCGACGTCAACGTCATGCTGTTCTGCCTGTGGCTCGGCGAAACCGGGCGCGGCGTTCTCGATGCCGAGGAACTCGCCTCGATCAAGGCGGCCACCGAGCGATGGAACCAAGAGGTGGTGCAGAGCCTGCGCGGCGTCCGGCAGATTCTCAAGGACGGATTTCCCGATGTCCCCCACGGCTTGCGCGAAAGCCTGCGGGGCAAGGTTCTGGCGGCGGAGCTCGATTCCGAACACCTGCAGCAACTGCTTTTGGCGGCATCGGTGGATCGGCAAGCGGCCGGTGGCGCTCTCACCGTCGAGCACCGGGCCGGCGATGGCAGCCGCAACTTCGACCTTTATCTCGATGCCCTCGGTGTCGCCTTCGGGCCGGCCGACACGGTCCATTTCGCCCATATTCTGGGCCAAGCCTTCCCCGGCCTGACGCCGGAACGCGCGCTGGACCTCGCGGAAGTGCTGATGTGATCAAATTTGGCGTAACGGGTGTTGGACTCCGGGCCCGATTGGGGTAGCATTTTGCCATTGGAGTGGGTTCCGCGCCTCCGTGCCGGGGTGGAAAAGACCTGGGGATCGCCGTCGGCCTGAAGCGCATACGACCCGTGTGTTGCTGAGCACGTCTTTCTGCGCTAAGGAGATGCCAATGGCCATGGCAGAGCAAGTCGAAAAGCTGAAATCCGACCACGCCGGTCTTGAACAAGAGATTGAAGAAGAACGTTCCCGACCCCACCCAAATGACCAAACCATCTCAGAACTAAAACGGCAGAAGCTGCGAATCAAGGATGAATTGCAGCGGCTTGCCAATGCCTAAGGCCTGACCGCGGAACGCTCCTCAAGGGGCGCGTTCCTGGGTTCAATTTGGCCCGAAAGTGCTCTAGGCCGGGCGGGGATCTTCGTCGCGGTCTTCCTCGTTCTCCCCGTCGGCACCGGCGCCGGGCTGCTGCGTCGCCGGGGCCTCCTTGGTCCCGGTGCTAACTTCGTCTAACGGCGCCGCGTCGCTGGCGGCGTCTTCATCCTGGCCGGCCGACGGCGATGCCGGCTCCTCGGCCACGATGCCGGGAAGATCGGTTTCGGGCACGGGCGGAAGTGGGGGACCGGGCCGCTCCATGGGCAGGTGTTCCTGGTAGGGATTGACGGCGCCGGCGGGCTCGAGCGGGACCGCGGCCAGGGCTTCGGCCTTGGTCACCTCGCGCTCGCGCTTGGCGGTTTCCTTAGCCGCCCGTGCATCGGCCCGGGCTTTCCTTTTGCGCGCCAACTGCACTTCGGTCAGCAATTCTTCGTAGGAGCAGATGCCGATATCGACCGGATCCACGGGCGCGATATTGGCGCCCTTCCAATGGGTACGATCGCGGACCGCGTTGATGGTCGTCTTGGTGGTCCCGACGATCCTTGAAATCTGGGCATCGGAGAGTTCAGGGTAATGGCGCAGCAGCCAGGCAATGGTGTCGGGCCGCTCTTGGCGCTTGGCGATGGGCGTGTAGCGCGGCCCCTTGGTTTTAGGCGAGGGACGCGGCGTCTTGGCGGCGGCCATTTCCAGCCGCGCGGTGGAATCCTGCTCGCAGCGTTCGATCTCCTGCTTGGTCAACTGGCCATTGCTCATGGGGTCGATACCGACGATGCCCACGGCAACTTCTTCGTCGGCGATGGCCTGGACTTCCAGCGCATGGAGTTCACAGAAATCGGCGATCTGATCGAAGGTCAGCGCCGTGTTCTCGATCAACCAAACGGAGGTCGCCTTGGGCATTAACGGAGCAACCATGTCTCCTCCTCGGGGGTATGAGCCATTAATGTGATGGGCCCGGGCCTCGTTTCCGTGCCCGGGCCGCCCCACCCCCACAGTGGTGGCAATAACGTTCTGTCAATCATATAGTCTTAACGGAAAAGGGCAAACCCTTCGCTGGAATGCGCTGGACGGCGAGAAAATAGCGGGTGAGACCATGGACGAAGACGAAACCGACCCGAAGGCGGCGAAAAAATTCGAACCGCTGGTGTTCGACACCCTGTCGATCGGGGAATTGACCGCCTATATCGTTGAATTGAAAGAGGAAATCTCCCGCGCCGAGGCGGCGATCGACGCCAAAAGAAGCTTCCGCGAGAGTGCCCAAGATGTTTTCCGCGGTTGATTGCCGTCCAGGTCAAGACATTGTCCAAAAAAATTCGTATTTTGTTAACCTTGCGTTAACCACTTACCCTTAATTTGGCACCCAGACAATTCTTCGTCAGGGTTGTTCATTGGACACGGTCCAATCCATTTGACGCCTCCCTGTTAAACTGCAGCCGCCCTTCGGGGCGGCTCTTTTTTTTGCGCGGCCGCCCTCCGGGGCGCCTTTTTTTCGCCAAGGGCAAGTGTTCACGATCCGCGATCGGATCGCCGCCCCGGGCTTCAAACCACGGGGCGGCTTTTTTTTAGGCCTCACGGGGCCTGGTGCACGCCGGGTTAGGCGGCGCGGCCCTCGACGATCTTGGCGACCCCACCGGACTTGATTTCGATGGTCCGGGGCTTGGCCTCCTCGGGCACGATCCGCTCGAGGGAGACGTGCAACAGGCCGTTTTCAAGGTCGGCGCCGTGCACGACCACGGCATCGGCAAGGGCGAAACTCAAACGAAACGCGCGTCCGGCGATGCCACGATGCAGGATCTGCCGATTGGCCTCTTCCTCTTGGGAACGCTTGATTTTTCCCGA
>JAPUGG010000104.1 GCA_027292975.1 Alphaproteobacteria bacterium
ATAGTTGCCGTCCTGGTTGCGCAGGGTGATCTCGACCCGCCAGCCCACGGGCACGACGATGGTCATGCCGCCTTCGAAATATCCGTTGTAGTTGAGGGCCCCGTTGTTGGCGTTCCAGCCCGAGACCAGCATGAACTTGACTTTCTTGCGCGACGCGTCCGCCTCCATCCACGAAGGGTGGATCTTTTCCCCGGCATGGGCCGTCGCCGGCGGCCAGGCCATCAGCGGCGCCACCAAGGCGGCCAGGGCCAGCCGGTGCCACGAATGTGGGCGCGCGCGGGGGCGGCGATACGTCTTCGCCGGTTCCGTCATCGGCGCCGGAGGCGGTCGGGGAAAAAGGACAGGGGCCCCGGGGCCCCTGTCCACGGTTTCAGAAACCGCACCACGGAAGCGCTGGGCGGCGTCAGTCGAGGGCGAACACCAAAATGGCGTCGCCCCGTTTGAAGTTGAGCTGGAAGTTGCCGCCGGCGGCGACCGCGATGTGCAGCTTGCCGTCCACCTCGAACGCCATGGGCGCCGAATTGACGCCGGCTCCGCCCTGGAACTGCCACAGCTTCTTGCCGGTGGCGGCATCGAGGGCGATGAACTGCCCGTTGCCCTCGCCGGTGAAGACCAGGCCGCCGGCGGTGGCGAGGGCGCCGCCGATCATCGGCTGTTCGGTCTTGTGCTGCCAGACGATCTTGCCGGTGTCCACGTTGACGGCGGTCACGTTGCCCCATTGCTTCTCGCCGGGGATCACCTTGAAGGCGCCGCCCAGCCACAGCTTGCCCTTTTTCCAGGGGACGCTTTTCACCTCGTAGTGCATGGGCTGGTGCAGGTTGATGTAATAGACCAGGCGGGTGCCGGCGTTGAAGGCGCCGGGCGACCATTCGACGCCGCCGTTGGCGCCGGGCAGCATGCGCGTGCCCTGCCCCTCGGTGGGAAGGGCGAACAGGTTCTCGTGCGGCACCATGGGATCGGAGCGGCGGATCAGCTTTCCGGTCTTGCGGTCGTGCACGTAGACCCAGCCGGTCTTGCCGCCGTGAATGACCACCGGGACCATCTTGCCGCTTTTGTCCTTGGCCTCGGCCAGGATCGGCGGCGAGACCGAGTCCAGGTCCCACACGTCGTGGGGAACGTACTGGTACGCCCACACCAACTCCCCGGTATCGCCGTTGAGCGCGACGAGCGAGTCCGACCAGCGGTTGTCGCCGGGGCGCAGAGAGCCGTCCAGGTCCGGCGACGGGTTGCCGAGGGTGGCGAAGACGATGCCGGTCTTGGGGTCTATGGAGTTGCTCATCCAGTTGGAGCCGCCACCGAATTTCCACGAGTCCTTGTACTTGCCGGACTCGACGGCCGCTTTCTCGGCCGCCACGTCGCGGTGGAGATTGTTGATGCCGTCGGCCTTCTCGGCGAACACGCCTTCCCAGCCCTTGGTGCCGTCGGATTGCGCCTCGCCGGGCGCGGGAATGGTGTGCCAGCGCCAGACCAGCTTGCCGCTCTTGGTGTCGTAGGCGCTGACGAAGCCGCGGATGCCGTATTCGGCGCCGGAGATGCCGACGATCAGCTTGTCCTTGTAGATCACCGGCGCCAGGGTCTCCGAGTACCCCATTTCCGGATCGGCGATCTCGGTCTCCCACACCAGCTCGCCGGTCTTCTTGTTGAGCGCGATCAGCATGGTGTCCAGGGTCGCCATGTAGACGTTGTCGCCGTAGACGGCGACGCCGCGGTTGTTGGGACCGCAGCAGAAGATGGTCGTTCCCAGCTTGTGCTGGTAGTGCCACAACTGCCGCCCGCTGCGGGCGTCCACCGCGAAGACATGGTTATAAGGCGTGGTGACGTACATCACCCCGTCCTCGACGATGGGGGTGTTTTCAAAGGACCCGATGACGCCGGTCTGAAAGATCCATTTCAGGCGCAGGTTCCGGACGTTGCCGGTGTTGATCTCGGCGTTCGGGACGAAACGTTGCTGCCCCAGGTCGCCGCCGTAGGTGAGCCAGTCCTGGCTCTGATTCCCGGCGTGGACAAGGGCATTCCAGTCGGTGGCCGCCGCCGCCATCTGGGTGGCGCCCAGGAGCAGCCCGGCCGCAACAAGTGCCTTCCCTTTCATGAGTCTTGCCTCCCTGTCATCGTGGCCCGCGCGACACTGGTTCTTGCCGCCGTGGAGAGGTGCGGCACCGTTCGCTTCGGCCAAGGCGTTGGTTCCCCAGGGCAGACGCTAACAAAATCGGCGATGTTCGTCCACCGGTAGAGTGTCGTCGGCCAGATGGTAGTGTCGACGTTTGGGTGGTGGAACGCCGGGCCCGGGCCCTAATCCCATTTCATTTCGGCGCGGGTATGCTCGGCGAGCCGGCGCAGTTTTTTCTCCAGGTAGCCGAGGCGGCGGCACAGGAACTCCGCTTCCTCCTCGGCGTCGTCCATGTTGCGGAAGTTCCAGAAGCGGGCCTCCTTGATGGCGCGCCGCCGGGCCTTGTCCGTCTGCGAACCGGTGAGGGCCTTGATTTCGGCGTCATTTGCATCCACCGCCTCGGCCAGGATCTTGGCCCTGAGGATGAAATTGCGGATGCCGGTGACGATGATGCGATGGAAGCCGTTGGTCTCCTCGACAAGGCCGGTGAACACCTTGACCAACGCCTCCTCGCGGCCGGCTCCGGCCGTTCTCGCCAGGGCCGAAATGGCTTCCATCCCGCGCTCGGGTCTGTTTTCGGGATCGACGGCGTAGCGGACCACCGTGCGCACGGCTTCGTCGTCGCGCCACGACCCGTCCAGGCGCAGCGCGGGCGGGGATTGCCAGATCGCTGCGGCCGGGATTTCCTCGGCGTAGGGAATCCTGCACGGCCAGTTCTCGATGGTTCGCGCCCATGCGCCCGTCGCCGCCGCGGAGAAGGCGGCCAGCGCGGCAAGAATAAGCCCCGGGACTGCGTTGTTCCATGCCATGGCTGTCCGTTCCTGAGCCGTGCCGAAAAACCGCCGTGCGCGGACGATGATGTTTGAGGCGCGCCGCCAAGTCAAACGGCTTGCCGCGCCCGCCGTTTCGACGAGAGCGGCACCGGGAGCCGGCGCCCGCCGGCACAGTCCTCGGTCCGGTCCGGGCAACGCACGCCCTTTCGCCGCACTCGACGTGGCCGTTCACGCCGTTGAATGTGGAATCATCGCGCCGCCAAAGGCGTTTATGGGAAATCCAAGGGTATACAAATTTACCATTTCTTAAAAATACCGGCCGCAACATGCCCCGCTATAGGACGGAATTAGTCCGAGATTGTCAGTGCAGGGGTATTCGTGCGGGTGAGGTGCCGGCGCCAAGTCCATCCTTGGCTCCGATCCTGGCCCGCCTTCCCGCTTTGAACCATGGAAGACCAAGCCGAACGCACTGATCGGAGGCAGGCCCATCGGCGGATGGTGCATCGCCTGCTGGCGCACTGGCGGGACGCCCAGGGGGAAGGCGGGTTTCCATCCCTTGATGCCATGCTCAAGCGGGATTTGGGCACCATCCTGCCGTCGATCTTTGTGCTCGAGGTTCCTGCGGACGCAGGGGAACCGGCGTTCGAGCGCGTCGGCAAAGTATTCGCCGGCGAAGTGTCCGGCGACCTCGCGGGCAGGCCGGTGTCGGCGGTGCCGGAGGGTACCCTTCTCGAGCAGGCGGTGGGGATTTACGGCGAGGTCCTGGCCCGGAAGGTCCCCATAACCAGGGGCGGCGAATTCGAACATGTCCAGGGCGGGACGGTTCTCTACCGCAGCATTATTCTCCCCCTGAGCGAGGGCCAGGGCACGATAGATTTCCTCCTTGGCGCGATCAACTCCAGGACCAAAGACGAAGAGGCTTGAGATGCCCCGCTTCGAACCCGTTCACCTTTCCCCGACGGTCCCGGTCTGAAAACGGGGGACGACGATATGGCCACGACCGTGTCATACGAGGTCTATTCCCAGAGGGAAGGACGTTGG
>JAPUGG010000105.1 GCA_027292975.1 Alphaproteobacteria bacterium
CCGGCTTGTTCAGCATCACCAATGTTCCCGAGGAACAAATCGAACCCGTTCTCTACATCCATTGTCCGACCTTGTTGTTTCCCTTCGCGCGCACCATCGTCGCCAATATCACCAAGGATGGCGGCTATCCGCCGTTGCTCATCGACATCATTAATTTCGCCACCTTGTACCAACACCAAAAATCGGCGGCGGCGAACAGCGAGAACGGCGGCGGCGACGAGGCCGACGCGGAAGCGGCCGACGGCGAAGGCACCGCCTGAGGCCTACGCCGGGGCGTGCGAACTGCTACTTGTTCCAGAGCGGGTCTTGCAAGCAATCGATGAAAGCGGCGTGGGCCGCGCGTTCCTCCGCCGATGCGCCATGGGGCCGGGGTACCCGGGTGGCCCGGAGCGCCCGCGCGTGGCCATCGGGTTTGGCCTTATCCGCGGCAAGGCCGAGGCCCGGCTGGCGCCCGCCCATCAGTTCCAGGTAGACCTCGGCCAGAAGTTGGGCGTCGAGCAGTGCGCCATGGAGCTCACGTCCGGAATTATCGATGCCGAAGCGGCGGCAGAGCGCATCGAGAGAGGCCGGTGCGCCGGGGAATTTGCGCCGCGCCAGCGCGACGGTATCGATAATCGTATAGCCATCGAGCGGCGGCCGGTCGATCAAGGCCAGTTCCGCATTGAGAAACTTGAGGTCGAATTCCGCGTTGTGGATCACCAGGTCGCCGTCACCCAGAAAGGCAATGAAATCTTCCGCCACGTCGGTGAAACGCGGGTGGGTGCTGAGAAATTCGCTGCTGAGCCCATGGACCCGGAAAGCTTCCTCGGGCATATCGCGTTGGGGATTGATATAGGTCTGGTATCGGCGGCCCGACGGGACCCGGTTGACCAGCTCGAGGCAGGCGATTTCGACGACGCGGTCGCCGGCGGCGGGGTCGAGACCCGTGGTTTCCGTATCAAGGACGATTTCCCGCATGCCCGTGGAGGCTCCTCACCCTGTTTGGTTCGGACACGCCTAAAACGGTGCCCCCGGCCTCCGGCACCGGTTCTCATAAACGATCTTTCTTACTATAGCCTTGAGCCCGAGGAAAGTCCGTCTGCGACCAAGTCCGGTGGAAATCACGAAATCCGCCCGCGCACACCGTTCCCGTTCCGCCATCTGGCGTGCGCGAATCATCTTGAGCCGGGCCCGGCTCATCCCCGGGCGGGCCAACACCCGCGCGTCCCGAACGAACGGCGGCGCCGTTAGGACCACCACGGCATCGCAGAGCACTTCGGCGGCGGTTTCGAACAGCAGCGGGATTTCAAGCGCCGCGATCTTTACCCGGCTCACGTTCTGGCGGGCTATGAACCGCTTCTCCGCGGCCCGCACCAGGGGATGGAGGATCGCTTCTAGCCGCCCCAGGGCCTCGGAATCGTCGAACACCAGGCGGCCCAGGGCCTGACGGGAGATGGCGCCGTTCTCGACCGCGCCGGGGAACGCTTTCGCCACCGGTTCGACCCCAACGCCGCCCGATCCCAGGGCCCCATGGACGAAGGCATCGGCCGAAAACACCGGTACGCGCAAACGGCGCAGCATGGCTGCGGCCGTGGATTTGCCCATACCGATGGACCCGGTCAGGCCGATGATGCGCGTCGGCCGCGCCATCACGCGCGCCCGGCTCGGCCCATCACACCGGCGAGTATGGTGTTGCCGGAAATGTTCAAGCCGTCACCACGCCGTTGGCTCGCAGAAACTCCAGCAAAGCCAGCAGCGGCAACCCGAGGATGGTGAAATGGCTGCCTTCGATGCGCGCGAACAACTGCACGCCGGTTGCTTCGAGACGATAGGCGCCGACCGACGAAAGGATACCATCGCCCGTGTCTTCAAGGTAGCTGTCGAGAAAGCCATCGGAGAAATCCCGCATGGTGAGCTTCGGCGTTTCCACGTGATGCCAGATCCGCTCGCCATCACGGCAAATACAGGCCGCCGTGGCGAGATTGTGGGCCCGGCCCCTGAGCGCCAGGAGGGTTTTCCTTGCATGGTCCATATCGGCGGGCTTGTCAAACCACGTGCCCTCAAGGTCCAGTATCTGATCGGCACCGATGACCATGGCGCCGGAGTGGCGGCGGGAAATACGCTGGGCCTTCATATGGGCCAGGGCAACCGTGGCATCTTCCGCCGAGGCCCCCTCGGCCGCCATGGCGGCTTTGATCGCGGCCTCATCGACGAGGGCCGGGTCGACCGTAAAGGGGATGCCCGCCCCGGTCAGGAGATCACGGCGGGTGGCGCTGGCGGAAGCAAGAACGACTTCGGGACCGGTCATTTCTTTCAACGGGTCCTCGTTCATGTTTGTTCCGGGGGGTTCCGGGGCGCCGTCCTGCGGTGTTCCAACAGGCCAAGAATAGCGGCGGCTGTTTCCTCGATGGAACGGCGGGTCACGTCGATCACCGGCCAACCCTTCTCCACGAAAAAGCGATGGGCGTCGCGTACCTCGCGCTGGACCAGCTCGGGGTCGGTGTAATCTGTTTCATCTTCCTGCTGCAACATCCTCAGTCGGTTGCGGCGGATTTGAACCAACCGATTAGGGTCCTTGGTCAGGCCAACGATCAGGCCGTCTTTCCGTTCCTCCAGCGCGTCCGGCAACGGGGTGCCCGGAACCAGCGGCACGTTGGCGGCTTTTACCCCTTGATTGGCAAGATAGATGCAGGTCGGCGTCTTAGACGTTCTCGAGACACCGACGATAACCACATGGGCCTGGTTATAATCCTGCGTTCTCTGGCCGTCATCGGTGGCGAGCGCGAAGTCCATGGCCTCGATTCGGCCGAAATATTCGCTATCTAGTTGATGTTGCTGGCCGGGTCGGGCCTTGCTTTTAACACCAAGGTACCCGCCGAGCGCCGTCATGACCGGATCGAGCACCGAGACGCAAGGCACGTTCATGCCCTCGCATTCGGTTTCCAGGAATTCACGGATGACGGTATTGACCAGGGTGTAAAGAACCATCCCGGGTTCCGCCTTGATGCCTTTGAGCACACGCCGCAACTGCCGTTTGGTGCGGATCATCGACCAATGATGTTCGACCTTGGGAATATCGTCGAATTGAACCAGACAGGCACGAGTCAAGGCGCGGATGGTTTCACCGCTGGCATCCGATATGAGGTGAAAATGATACGTTCCCAATTTATCCATGCTTCTTAAGTCCTGTTTCCATCTGTCTTCACTTGTGGACAGCCCGTCCCATAACTTCGATCCGAGAATTCCAAAACCGGGGATAAGGCGGCATCTATCCCCAGGCCCTCTCAAACCATCCCGGCAGAGGTGAAAATGATACGTGTCCCTCCCCACCGGAGGAAAACATTTTCAACATCTCCAAATAGCGGGGATGAAACAATCTAGCGGGTAATCATCCCCTTGATTCACCTATTTCACTACCGACCCCGACGCCGGAAGTTCTGCGGTTATCTTAGGTAATCCCAACAATGATCCCCACCGATCATCGATCCGCCGGTCGGTCCCAGATCTGCGGAGAGATAACCCATATCTCGAAATCCCCACCATCCACAGCACCAACAACAACAACCTTTACTTTTAAGGATTCTATGAAAGAGGTAGAAGAGGTCCGGGATTCAAGGAAAAAGATTTCATGACCAAACCTCTCCTCTCCGCCCTCAAAGGTGAATCAACAACGTGTGTTCCGGTCTGGCTGATGCGCCAAGCCGGACGTTATCTACCGGAATACATGGAGGTCAGGGCCCGTTCCAAGGATTTCCTCGATTTTTGCTACAACCCGGAACTTGCGGTCGAGGTCACCTTGCAACCGGTCCGCCGCTTCGGCCTCGACGGTGCAATTATTTTCTCCGACATCTTGGTGATTCCCGATGCTATGGGTCAGAAAGTGGCCTTTAAGCCGGACCGAGGGCCGGTTTTGGATGCGCTTAATGATCCAAGCGACATCGATAATCTTGCCCGTGATTCGCTTCGTGCCCATTTGGCGCCGGTCTACCAAGCGATCACCGAGGTTTCTGAAAAACTTGGCGACACGGTGACCCTGATCGGTTTTTCCGGCGCGCCTTGGACCATAGCAGCCTACATGATCGAGGGCGGGGCATCGCGGGACTTCGCCCGTCTCAAATCCTGGGCTTATGGCGCACCGGAAGAGTTTAGCGCCCTGATCGATATTTTAGTGGACGCCATCGCCGATCATCTTTGTGGGCAAATCGAGGCGGGGGCGGAGGTGGTGCAGATTTTCGATAGCTGGGCCGGGGTCTTGCCTGAAGATGCTTTCGACACTTGGTGCCTGGGTCCCATAAAACGAATCATTGCCAACGTGAAAGCCGTGCATCCGGCAACCCCGATCATCGT
>JAPUGG010000106.1 GCA_027292975.1 Alphaproteobacteria bacterium
TGGACTACCGCGTCCATCCCGTCAATATCTCCATCGGCGACCAGTTCAAGCCCGATTTCCTGGCCATATCGCCCAACAACAAGATCCCCGCCATCATCGACCGGGACGGGCCGGGCGGCGGACCCTATTCGCTTTGTGAGAGTGGGGCCATCCTCATGTACCTCGCCGACAAGACCGGGCGGTTCCTGCCCGCCGACCCCGTGGGCCGGTCGACTGTGATTCAATGGCTGATGTTTCAAATGGGCGATGTCGGCCCCATGTTCGGCCAGGCCGGCCATTTCGTGAGCCGCAAGGACCGGCCCGGCATGGGTCCGGCGCTGACCCATTTCGTCGAGGATGCCAAACGCCTGATGCGGGTTATCGACGGGCGGCTTGCCGACAACGCCTATATCGCGGGGCAGGAATTCACCATCGCCGACATGGCGATCTTTCCCTGGTGCCAGGACTCAGAGAAGCGCGGCATTCGCGCCGACGACTACGCCAACTTCAAGCGCTGGTTCGATTCCATCCAGACGCGCCCGGCGGTGGTCAAGGCCGACGAGATCGCCGCCAACCTGCGGGCAACCGCGGACGCGGCGCAATAGGGGGGCCGGCAAATGATCGATTTCTACTGCTGGCGCAGCGGCAACAACCGCAAGATCTTCATGATGCTCGAAGAGACCGGGCTACCCTGCGTGCGGCACATCGTCAATCTGGGCAAGAAGGAACAGCTGCGGCCCGAGTACCTCACTATTAATCCCAACAACAAGGTGCCCGCCATCGTCGACCAAGACGGGCCGGGCGGGGCGCCGTTCACGGTGATAGAGTCGGGCGCTATCTTGATCTACCTGGCGGAAAAAA
The DNA here is from genome assembly GCA_027292975.1 of Alphaproteobacteria bacterium. Classification (GTDB taxonomy): domain Bacteria; phylum Pseudomonadota; class Alphaproteobacteria; order SMXQ01; family SMXQ01; genus SMXQ01. The sequence goes on from JAPUGG010000106.1 coordinate 841, forward strand.
CCGGCAAATTCCGGCCCCAAGACAAGCGCCAGTGGTTCGATATCGTGCAATGGCTGATGTTCCAGATGGCGAGCCCGGGCGCGTTGTTCACGCCGGCTCATTACTTTTACAGCCAGGCCGATAAACCCGACATGGAATACCCCGCCAAACGCTACACCGACGAGGCGCACCATATCCTTGGCGTCATCGACAAAAGGCTTTCGGCTAGCGCCTATATCGCCGGCGACGGCTATTCCATTGCCGACATGGCGCTCTGGCCCCATTGCGGAACGGTGGACCGTTTCGGGGCCACCCTCACCGATCATCCCAACATCGCGCGCTGGTACACCGAGGTGGGCGAACGGCCCGCCACCCGGCGCGCCGCGGCGATCATCGAAGAGCTGCGCGAAGAGACCGCCGCCTGAGCGGTCGCGCCCCAGGCCCCGGAGAAAGCGAGCACCATGATCGATCTTTATTCCTGGGCCACGCCCAATGGGCGCAAGGTCCATATCATGTTGGCCGAAACCGGCCTGGACTATACCCCCCACGCAGTCGATATCCATGCCGGCGATCAGTTTAGCCCGGAATTCCTGGCCATATCGCCCAACAACAGAATCCCCGCCATCGTCGACCGGGACGGACCCGGGGGCAAGCCGCTGGCCCTGTTCGAATCCGGGGCCATCCTCCATTACCTCGCGGAAAAGACCGGGCAGTTGTTGCCCCGGGAGGGCGAGGACCGCGCCCGGGTGATGGAATGGCTGATGTTCCAGATGGGCGGGATCGGCCCGATGTTCGGCCAAGCCAACCATTTCCGGATCTACGCCGCAAAGCGGTTTCCCGAGGAGCAAATCGCCTATGGCCGGGAGCGTTATACCTCTGAGACTTCACGGCTCTACCGGGTGATGGACAAGCGCCTGGCCGACAACCTTTACTTCGCCGGCGATTTCTATTCCATCGCCGACATCGCGATCTATCCCTGGTGCCGTAATCCCGAGCGGCGCGGCGTGGATCACGCGGAGCATCCTAACGTTCTGCGCTGGTTCAACCAGATCGATGCGCGTCCGGCGGTGATCGAGGGCAACAAGATCCTGGAAGGGGTGCCGCGGGCCCAGTTGGATGACAAGGCCTGGGACATCATGTTCGGCCAGGCTCAATACCAGAAGCGCTGAGCCCCCCCCATGATCGTCCTTTACGCCAAGGCGACGTCCAACGGCCGCAAGGCTTCCATCATGCTCGAGGAAACCGGCCTGGCCTACCAGGTCCGGCCCATGGCGCTCGAGCGCAAAGAGCAGAAGGAAGCTTGGTTCCTGGAGATGAATCCCAATGGCCGGATCCCGGTGATCACCGACGACGACGGGCCCAAGGGCGCGCCCGTCACCGTTTTCGAATCCGGCGCCATCCTGATTTACCTGGCGGAAAAATCGGGCCGGCTCCTGCCCACCGAGCCCAGGCACCGCGCCCGCGTGATGCAATGGCTGTTTTTCGTTTCCACCCACCTCACCTTCGGGGCGATGCAGGTCCATTGGCTGGCCCGCCTGCGCGACGCCGGGGCGGCCCATCCCGATCTCGACACCTGGCAGGAAGAGAACGCCCGCATTTATGGCGTCCTGGACCAAGGGCTCAGTGATTGCCCCTACCTTGGCGGCGATGGGTATTCCATCGCCGATATCGCCGCCTATCCCTGGGTCCATCGCTGGCGGATGCAGGGCATCGACATGGATGCCGTTCCCCGGCTGAAATCCTGGTTCGCCACGGTCGGCGCTCGGGAGGCCGTGATCAGCGGCCTCGGTGTGCCGCCCCGCGAAGACGGCTTATAGGAGGAGGCCGCCATGATCCATCTCCACAGCCGGGCCACGCCCAATGGGCGCAAGGTCGCCATGGCCCTTTAGGAAACCGGAATTCCCTACACCATCAACTCCATAGATCTTTCTAAGAATGAGCAAAAGACGCCGGAATTCCTCGCCCTCAATCCCAACGGGCGCATTCCCGTCATCGTCGACGAAGATTGCTCCGGTGGGGCGGCGACGGTGTTCGAATCCGGTGCCATACTGCTCTATATCGCGGAAAAATCGGGGCAACTTCTTGCCGCCGACGGGTTGGCCCGGGTCGAGGCCCTGAAATGGCTGTTTTTCGGTTCCTCCCAGGTCACCCATACCGCCATGCAGGTCCATTATCTGCTCGGGCGCAAGGCGGCCGGCGAACCCCATGACAACCTCAAAGTCTACGCCGGGGAACTCGACCGCCTCTATGGCATTCTCGATGGCGTGTTGGCATCGCGCGACTACCTGGCCGGCGCCGAATATACCATCGCCGATATCTCCGCCTGGCCCTGGGTCGACCGCCATCAAGCCCACGGCATGGAACTCGCGCCCCGGCCCCGGCTGCGGGACTGGTTGAAGCGGATCGGCGACCGGCCGGCGACCCGGAGGGGCACCGATATCCCGCCCCGCGGCGACTGACCTAGCGCACGACTCGGCGCGGGGGTTGGTCTGGAATTTGGGCAAAAAAAACGAGGGGACCGCGGTCAGGGGGGGAAATTACGCGGTCCCCTCGAACAACCCGGTACTGCAACCGGGAAGCGTGATGTGCTGTGAGCTAGACGGCTTGGGCAGGGGCCTTCACCCCAGCCCTTCCTCTCGGCATCTCGACCACCTTAGCGGGACCGCCGCCGGCGCGGCGGAGCGCCACCAATTCATCGCGGCAACGTTCCAGAACCTTTACCTCGCGCGCGTCTTCCCGGTCGAAAATTTCGACGCAACTGAGTTTGATTTCCACTAGGTCCACAAGTGCTTCGAGTGATTTTCCTGATAAGGCCATTGTTCCGTCCCCAATGATCTCTCGGTCTCCATGGCCCTATGTTCCGACAGAGTCATTTAAAAATTTGTAAACAGTTTTCAAAAATTCGACTCAAGATAAATTTTTTCATTTCCCATTTTTTAATAAAATGTAACGGTAGCCGGGCCGCAATC
>JAPUGG010000107.1 GCA_027292975.1 Alphaproteobacteria bacterium
CGTTCCCCATGCGGGGAGCACCCGCCCTTTGCTTTCAAGAACTTAGCAGGTTTCGTGAAAGATGCTTCAGCTCCTTCGTGAAAAAGCCAGTTCCTGGGTGATCAAGATCCTGCTTGGCCTGTTGATCATCGCCTTCGCGATTTGGGGGATCAACGACGTCTTCCTCGGCGAACGAGACCCCGCGGTAGCGAAGGTCGGCGGCGTCAAGATCGCCCGGTCCCAGGCGGAGGAGGCGCTGCGCGACGAGCTCAACCGGCTCCGGCCGGTGTTGGGAACCATCGACCGGGAGGCCGCCTTTCGCATGGGCCTCACCAACCAGGTGCTCACCCGGCTGATCAACCGCACCGCCGTCAACATCGCGGCCCAGGAGCTGGGGATCGTCGCCTCGGATCAGATGGTCAATCGAAGTATCCGCACCGACAGCAGGTTCCAGGACCAAAGCGGCAATTTCAGCCGCGCCCTGTTTTACCAGACGCTGTCCAACGCCAATATGGCCGAGGGCTTCTATGTCTTTTCCCTGAAACAAAGCCTGCCTTCGGAACACCTGAACCGGGCCGTTTCCGGCAACATTCCGGTGCCCAAGGCGCTGGTCGATCCGCTGACGCGGTTCCGCTCCGAGCAACGCACGGCGCGGACGGTTCTGGTCCCGCCGGCACCCTTGGGCGCGGCGCGGCAACCCAAGGGAGGCGAGCTCGAGGCCTTTTACAAGGCCAATAGGTCTGGGTTCATGGCCCCCGAATACCGGGACGTGAGCTTCATCCACCTTGATCCCACTGAATTGGCCAAAGAGGTCCGGGTGGCCGAGGAGAAGATCAAGGAAAGCTACGCCCAGCGCATCGATGAGTTTACCCTGCGCGACCGGCGCAAGGTGGCACAGGTGGTATTCCGGACCGAAGCCGGCGCCACGTCGGCGGCAGCGACCATACAATCGGGCAAGAGCCTGGCCGCGGCCGCGAAGGAAAAGGGCAAAACCCTGAAGGTCGTGAAGCTCGGCTGGGTCGAACAGAAGGACCTGTTCACGGATCTGGCGAAAGCCGTCTTCGCGCTGAAAAAAGGCGAGACAAGCGGCGTTCTCAAGAGCCCGCTGGGCTGGCATATCGTCACCATCGAGGATTCCCAAAAGGGCCGGGTCAAGCCTCTTTCTGAGGTCCGCAAACAGGTGCGCGCCGGCCTCGCCGAAAGCGAAGCACAAAACGAAATCTTCGCCCTGGCCAACCAGCTCGAGGACAGCCTCGCCGCGGGCGCCGATATCAACGCCGCGGCGGCCAGGCTCAACGTCAAGGCGGTCAACGTCCCCGCCCTTGACCGCCAAGGCCTGGGACGGGATGGCAAAAGGGTGGCCAAACTGCCCATCGGCGGCAATTTTCTGCGCACCGCCTTCGATATCTCCGACGGCGAAACCAGCACCCTGCGCGAAACCCAAGCCGGCGGATTTTATATCCTGATCGTCAATAAGGTGACGCCGCCCAAGGTCAGGCCGCTCGAAGAAATCCGCGGCACCGCCACCATGGCCTGGAAAGCCGAGCAGCAGGCGCAAGCGGCGATGAGGCGGGCCAAGGCCATTGTCGCGCGCCTCAAGAAAGGGGACAAGATCGACGCCATCGCCAAGGACGAAAAGCTCCAGGTCAAGACGTCGCCGGCCTTTACCCGGCTCACCCACGAAGCGCGAAGCGGCGTGGCCGCGGCGCTGGCCGAAAAACTCTTTACCCTCAAGGTCGGGGAAGCCGCCATGGCGGAATCCACCAAGGGCTACGTGGTGGGCGTGCTGGCATCGATCAGCGCCGGGGCCGGCAAGCAGAAGACCGCCGTCGCCAAAGGCACCCTCAGGGAGATCCGCCAAGGCATGGCCGCCGACCTTTCCGAGCAGCTCGTCAAAGCCTTCCGCCAGCGCGTCACCATCAAGACCTATCCCGACCTCCTCAGGGACCGGATCTAGGCTCAGAGGCCGGATTTAGGCCATGGACTGCCTGCCCCGGTACGGCGCCTTCGCGGATGATTACGCGGCGGGGCGGCCGCAACTGGTCTGGACCCGGCTGGTGGCCGATCTCGAGACCCCGGTATCGGCCTTCGCAAAGCTCGCCCACGGGGAGCCCATGAGCTTCCTTTTCGAATCCGTCGAAGGCGGCGCCACGCGGGGACGCTATTCCTTCATCGGGCTCAAACCGGACCTGATCTGGCGCTGCCACGGCGCGGCCGCGGAGATCAACCGAAACGTCATCGAGGATTCGGGCGCCTTCACCCCCGAGGCCGAAGAGACCCTGGCCTCGCTCCGATCGCTCCTCGCCGAATGCGCCATCGACACGCCCTCGGAACTGCCGCCCATGGCGGCGGGGCTGTTCGGTTACATGGCCTACGACATGGTGCGCCTCATCGAACGCCTGCCCGACGACAATCCCGATACCCTGGGCCTGCCCGACGGCATCTTTCTGCGCCCGACGGTGATCGCCATCTTCGACAATATCGAGGACGTGGTGACGCTCATCACCCCGGTCTGGCCCGATGGCGGGAGCAGTGCGCAAGAAGCCTTTGAGGCCGCCACCGTCCGGCTCGGCGAAAGGGTGGACGCCTTCGCCGCCCCCCTCGACCACGCGCTCCTGAACCCACCCCCCGGGGTGGCGCCGGCGCCGGTGCCGGTCTCCAACACCACGCGCGAGGCCTATCACGACATGGTGCGCCGCGCCAAGGAATACATCCTCGCGGGCGACATCTTCCAGGTGGTGCCGTCCCAGCGCTTCTCGGTGCCGTTCACCTTGCCGCCTTTCGCCCTCTACCGGTCGCTCAGGCGCCTCAACCCCTCGCCCTTCCTCTTCTTCCTCGATTTCGGCGCCTTCGCCGTGGTCGGTTCCAGCCCCGAGATCCTGGTGCGCCTGCGCGCGGGCACCGTCACCATCCGCCCCATCGCCGGGACCAGGCCGCGCGGCGCCGACGCGGCGGAAGACCAACGCCTGGAAGAGGAGCTGCTGGCCGATCCCAAGGAAATCGCCGAGCACCTGATGCTGCTGGACCTTGGGCGCAACGACGTCGGGCGGGTCTCCAAGATCGGCAGCGTCCGCGTGACCGAGCAGATGAAGATCGAACGCTATTCCCACGTGATGCACATCGTCTCCAACGTCGAAGGCGAAATCAGCGATGGCCTTTCCGCGCTCGACGCGCTGGGCGCCGGGTTCCCGGCCGGCACCGTGTCCGGGGCGCCCAAGGTCCGGGCCATGGAAATCATCGATGAGCTGGAATGCGCCCGGCGCGGCGTTTACGGCGGCTCGGTCGGCTATTTCGCGGCCAACGGCTCCATGGACCATTGCATCGCCTTGCGCACGGCGGTGATCAAGGACGGGACCATCTTCGTGCAGGCCGGCGGCGGCGTGGTCGCCGATTCCGACCCCGAGGCGGAATACTTAGAAAGCTGCAGCAAGGCCCAGGCCTTGATCCGCGCCGCCGAGGAAGCCGTCGCCTTCGCCTCCCGCGCGGAATAGGGTCCGATTGCGGGCGAAGATGTGTGTTGGCATAATGGCCGCCTCGTCTGTCCGAAAACGTTGGAGCTTCCCCGATGCGTCGCCTCGCCCTTCTTGCCTTGATCCCCATCCTCGGCCTGTCGGCGCAGCCGCCCGCCCAAGCCCAGCTCCTCGACTTCCTGACCGCGCCCAAGACCTTGTTCGACCGCCTCATCGAAGCACGATCAACCTCGGATATCCTGGAGGACAACAGGATCGTCGCCGCGGTCAACGGCATCATGTTGGACTTGGGCACCATCAAGGCATCGACGGAGATTTACGAACAACGGCTGTTGATCACCGGCCTGTTCAACGACAAGAAGCTCTACGACAAGTTCCTCACCGACGTGAAAAAGATCGACGGCGTCAAGAAGCTGTACTGGCACGTGACCCACATGACGGAGAAAGAACAAGAGCGCCGGGAAAAAAAGAAAGAGCTGTTGAAATGGGCCGACGCGCTTTCCCTGGACGTCAGTGTCGGCCTCAACCTGGTGGGCACCCTCGACGTCGCCGACGTTAATTTCAAGGTCGCCGCGGATGCCTATTCCAACGTTTATTTGATGGGCCGGGCCCGCTCCCAACCGGAGATGGACAAGGCCGTCAAGGTGGCGCGGGAAACCGAAGGGGTCAAGAAGCTTTACAATTACGCCATCGTCCGGCCTTAGAGCACTTCCGGGGCGTGCTTTCTTCCCCCGGGACAAGCTGCTATAAGAGGCAATCTAACCTTCTATTTCAGTTTAGAAATAATCTGCAAGTGACTGAAATGTATTTGCTTATTGATAACTACGATAGCTTCACATACAACCTCCTCCATTTCATGGGCGAGATGGGGGCGGAGTTGACCGTGCGCCGCAACGACGCCGTTACCATCGACGAGGCGTTGGCGCTGGGCGATCAGGGCATCGTCATCTCACCGGGGCCCCGGGATCCCGACCGGGCGGGACTCTGTCTCGATTTGATCCGCGCGGCGGCGGGAAAGCGGCCGGTGTTAGGCGTTTGCCTCGGCCATCAGGCCATCGGTCAGGCCTTCGGCGGGCGCATCGAACGCGCTCCCCTTCCCATGCACGGTAAGATCAGCGCTATCAATCATGACGGCAGCGGCGTCTTCCAAGGGCTGCCCACGCCGTTCGACGCCACCCGCTATCATTCCCTGATGGTCGCCCGCCCTTCCCTGCCTGATTGCCTGGCGGTCACGGCGGAAACCGAGGACGGGCTGATCATGGGGCTCGCCCACAAGGAGTTTCCCATCTTCGGGATCCAGTTCCATCCCGAAAGCATCGCCTCCCAACACGGGCACGCGCTTTTGAAGAATTTCATCACCATCGCCGCAAGGGGGGGGCTCGCCGCATGAATGGAGAAACCGGAGACTTCAAGCGGTTGATCGCCCTGGTCGCCGACGGGGCGAGCCTCAGCCGCCAACAGGCCGAAGAGGCGTTCGAGGTCATCATGTCGGGCGAAGCCACGCCGTCGCAAATGGGCGCCTTCCTGATGGCACTCCGGGTGCGCGGCGAAACCGTGGACGAGATCACCGGCGCGGCCACGGTCATGCGGGCCAAGGCCCTTTCGGTCAACGCGCCGGAAGGCGCCATGGACACCTGCGGCACCGGCGGCGATGCCAGCGGCACCTATAACATCTCCACCGGCGCCGCCCTGCTGGTGGCCGCCGCCGGCGTGCCCGTCGCCAAGCACGGCAACCGGGCGCTGAGCTCCCTTTCGGGCTCGGCGGACGTGCTGGCGGCGCTCGGCGTCAATATCGAGGCGGAGATTACCCGCGTGGAACAAGCCATGAGGGAGGCCAATATCGGTTTCCTGATGGCCCCGCGCCACCATGCGGCGATGCGCCATGTCGGCCCGACCCGGGTCGAGCTCGGCACCCGCACCATCTTCAATCTTCTCGGCCCGCTGTCCAATCCCGCGGGCGCCAAGCGCCAGCTTATCGGCGTCTTTGATCGCCGGTGGACCGCGCCCATGGCCGAGGTCCTGGGCCGGCTCGGCAGCCAACGGGCCTGGGTGGTTCACGGCTCCGACGGGCTCGACGAGATCACCACCACCGGCGCCACCACGGTCTCGGAATTCAACGACGGAACGGTGTCGTCCTTCGAGGTCACGCCCGAGGACGCCGGGCTTTCCCGGGCAGACCCGGCCGATCTCAAGGGTGGCGATGCCGAGACCAACGCGCGGGCCATTACCGAGATGCTCGATGGCGTTACCGGGCCTTACCGCGATATCGTGCTGCTCAACGCGGGCGCGGCGCTCCTCGTCGCGGACAAGGCCGGCGACCTCAAAGAAGGCGCCGGGCTGGCCGTCGAGGCCATCGCCTCGGGCAAGGCGAAGGAAACCCTCGCCCGGCTCGTCACTATTTCCAACTTGGGCTGAGCCGCGGGGATCGGGATAAGCATTGTCCGACAAGCTGGGTGAGATTTGCGCCCGCACGGCCCGGGACGTGGCCGCCCGCAAGTCGGCGCACCCCCGCGCCGCGGTCGAGGAATCGGCCCGCGCGGCGGCCCCGAGCCGGGGTTTTCGGAGCGCCCTTGCCGCCAAGGCCGAGAGCGACAGCCTCGGCCTGATCGCCGAGATCAAGAAAGCTTCCCCGTCGGCCGGACTGATCCGCGCCGAATTCGACCCTCCCGCCCTGGCCAAGGCTTATGCGGCGGGCGGCGCCACCTGCCTCTCGGTGCTCACCGATGCGCCTTATTTCCAGGGAAGCGACCAGGACCTCATAGCGGCGCGGGGGGCCGTCACCCTGCCGGTGCTGCGCAAGGACTTCATGGTGGACCCCTACCAGATCCCCGAATCCCGCGCCATGGGAGCCGACTGCGTGCTGCTGATCTTAGCGGTTCTCGATGACGGCTTGGCGAGGGAGCTGGCGGCGAGCGCCACGGATTGGGGCTGCGACGTCCTGGTCGAGGTCCACGACGAGGCCGAGCTCGAACGCGCGGCCCGCCTTGACACCGGCCTAATCGGCATCAACAACCGCGATCTCAAGACCTTGAAGATCGATCTCGCGGTCACCGAGCGCCTGGCGCCGCTGGCCCCGGATAACGCGGTCCTGGTCTGCGAAAGCGGCATTTCCGGGCCCCAAGACGTCAGCCGCATGGCCGCGGCCGGGCCGCGCTGTTTCCTGATCGGCGAATCCTTGATGCGCGCGCCCGACGCCGCCGCCGCCGCCCGCGCCATGCTCAAAGCCCCCCTGCCCGCGACCCAGGCGTTGGAGGCCTGAACCATGGCCGAATTCACCCATCTCGACGAAAAGGGCAACGCCCGCATGGTCGATGTCGGCGACAAGGAGGTGACCCAACGCACGGCCACCGCCCAGGGCCGCATCCATGTCGCGGCCGAGACGCTGGCCGCCATCCGCCAGGGCGGGCTCGCCAAGGGCGATGTCTTTTCGGTCGCCCGCCTGGCCGGCATCATGGGGGCCAAGAAGACGCCCGAGCTGATCCCATTGTGCCATCCGCTGCCGCTGAGTTCCGTCGCCGTCGAACTTTGCGAGGCGGAAGATTTCGAGAACGCCATCACCATCACCGCGACCTGCAAGGTGACCGCCAGAACGGGGGTGGAGATGGAGGCGCTCACCGCCGTGGCGGTGGCGGCGCTGACGGTCTACGACATGTGCAAGGCGGCGGACAAATCCATGCGCATCGCCGATATCCGCCTGATCTTTAAGTCCGGCGGACGGTCAGGCACCTACCGCGCGTCCGATGACGGCGCCGGCACGGGCGCGGGAGACGGCGGTGGCTGACCTGATTTCCGTCGAACAGGCGCGCACCCGCATCTGCGCCGCCTTCGCGCCGGTCGCCACCGAGATGGTGGCCCTGACCGTGGCCGCCGGCCGGGTCCTGGCGCGGGATCTCGCCGCCCGGCGCACCCAACCGCCCAGTGCGGTCTCGGCCATGGACGGCTACGCCGTCAGGGCGGCGGACATCGTATCGGTTCCGGTCCAGCTCAAGGTGGTGGGCGAGGCGCCGGCCGGCGATGCCTTCGCGGGCACCGTAGGTCCGGGCGAGGCGGTCCGCATCTTCACCGGCGGGCCGGTGCCGGCGGGCGCCGACACCATCGTCGTTCAGGAAGACACCGACCTCGGTAGCCCCACCGTCACGGTCAACCAAGGGGCGCCCGCCAATCGGCACGTGCGCCGGGCGGGCATCGATTTCAGCGAAGGCGAGGTGTTGCTCCATGCCGGGCGCCGCATGGGCGCGCGCGATATCGGCCTCGCCGCGGCCATGAACCACCCGTGGATCGCGGTCACCCGCAAGCCGCGCGTGGCCTTGCTCGCCACCGGCGACGAGGTGGTCCGCCCCGGCGACCCCCTCGGCCCCAACCAGATCGTCAGCTCCAACGGGCCGGCATTGGCGGCCTTCATCGAAAGCCGGGGGGGCATCGCCATCGACCTCGGCATCGCCAGGGACGACGAGGCCTCGATCCGGGCCTTGGCCCAGGGCGCCCGCGGCGCCGACCTGCTGGTCACCATGGGCGGGATTTCGGTGGGCGACCGCGACCTCGTGCAGAAGGTGCTGGGCGAAGCCGGGCTCGAATTGGATTTCTGGCGCATCGCCATGAAGCCCGGCAAGCCGCTGATGTTCGGCATGCTTGCCGGCGCCCCGGTCCTGGGCCTGCCGGGAAACCCGGTCTCCTCCATGGTCTGCGCCCTGCTCTTCCTGGGTCCGGCCCTGGACAAAATGCTGGGCCTGGCCGGGACCGGCTTGCCGGTGATCCGCGCCCGTCTCGGCGCCGATATCGGCGCCAATAATTTCCGGGAAGACTATCTGCGCGCCACCCTGGCGGCCGATGGCGAGGGCACCCCCGTGGCCATGCCGCTGGAGATCCAGGATTCCTCGATGGTGTCGGCACTGGCGCGCGCCGACGGCTTGATCATTCGGCCGCCCGATGCACCCGCCGCCGCCATCGGCGATTGGGTCGACGTCATCCGGCTCGACGATATCCCGGGCGCCTGAGCCGCATCCGCACCGAAGCGACCCCGCGGCCCGGGGCGTTTGGTTCTTTGAGTCACGTTTTTGGGCTTGACCCGGCAAAAGAACTAAACTAGAACATGGGGTACGTTTTTGTTTTGTTCTATATGTTGTGTTTTCAAGTAGGGGCCGCACAGATAGCGTGAAAGGGGACTTAAATGTTGACCAGGAAACAACACGAGCTTCTCGTCTACATCAATGCCCGGCTCCAGGAAACAGGCATCTGTCCCTCCTTCGACGAAATGAAGGACGCGCTGGGACTGAAGTCAAAATCCGGCATTCACCGCCTGATCACCGGCCTAGAGGAGCGCGGTTTCGTGCGCCGCCTACCGCACCGGGCGCGGGCGCTGGAGATTCTCCGTCTCGCCGACTCTACCGCCGCCAGCTTTGCCCCGCCCGGCTTCGATCCCAAGGTCATCAAAGGCGGCTTCGCCGACGGCCCGCGCGGCGCGGCGGTCGCCCCTACCGGCGAAACCGTGGAACTGCCGCTTTACGGACGGATCGCCGCGGGCACCCCCGTCGAGGCCCTGCGCGATCCTGAAAATACCGTCGCCGTCCCCCCCGACATGGTCGGCAAGGGCAATCACTACGCCCTCGAAGTGGCCGGCGATTCCATGATCGAGGCGGGTATCCTCGACGGCGACGTCGCCATCATCCGCGAGGGAGAGACGGCGGAGAACGGCACCATCGTGGTCGCCCTGGTGGACGATAACGAGGTCACCCTCAAGCGCCTGCGCCGCAAGGGGAAGTCCATCGCCCTGGAACCGGCCAACGCGGCCTTCGAGACCCGCATCTTCGGCCCCGACCAGGTCAAGGTCCAGGGCACCCTGGTGGGCCTGATGCGCAGCTACCACTGATGTCGGCGCGGCCCGGCACGACTTAAACCTTCCTTCAACGCATTCGCCCCCCGGTCCAGGGCCGGACGCCGCGGTGTGCGGCCACGGTTTCGACCCTGATCCCGCCGCCGTCCTCGAACCAGACCGCATGGGTGCCCTGGCGGGAGAGCTCCCTCCGGGTGATGATCCGGCCCGGTCCCCGGCAGGGAAATCGGTAGAGTGACGTCAAGGCGATCACCAGGTGGGCACGGGCGCAATCCTCAGCCACCGCGCCGGGATTGCTGATCACGCTGACCACCCGGTCCCCGACATGGGCGATGCAACCGAGCGAATCGCATCGCAGCACGCCCCCCTTGGCCGCCGCCAGGCTTGCCTCTGCGCGCTCGCGTTTTGACCGGCGGCCGCGGGGAACGTTGCCGGCAAGACCGCTGCGCTTGAGCCACATGTTCTTTTGGAAACGCGAGCCCCTGGTTCCGCTGAACACCAGGGAGCCGTCGGCCTTTCGTACCGCGAAACTACGCCCGTCGCCGGAGATCAGAAGGTCCGGCGCCGGGGCGGCCAGGAACGACAGAAGGCCGACGCCCATGGCGCCTAGCCCGGCGAGCCGCCACGGCCGGCGCCAGAGGACCAGCCAAAGCCCGCCCATGGTCACCAGGCCGAGACCCCAGAGCGGCATGGTGGGGAGGTAATAAGAGGCGCCGGGGCTCGCCGAAATATTCTCGGCGATGGCGATCACCGCCTCGATGCCCCAGGCCATGGGTTTCAGCGCGATCTCCTCCAGCCCCAATGGCATCAGCAGGTAGGCCAAGGTGGCAAACGGCATGATCCAGAAGGCGGTCAACGGCACGGCGCCGAGATTGGCGGCCAGGCCGAACACCGCGAGCCGGTTGAAGTGATAGAGGGCGAACGGCGCGGTCGCCAACCCGGCGATCAAGGTGGTGA
>JAPUGG010000108.1 GCA_027292975.1 Alphaproteobacteria bacterium
GACAAAGATACACCAAAAAGGTGCCACCGGGATGGTTTTCGGTTACTCTGGGACCAGCGATCAATCCAGTCGAAGACGGGGGGAAATGACCATGGCCGGCAGCGTGAATAAAGTAATCCTGGTGGGAAACCTGGGCCGCGACCCGGAGGTGCGCTCGACCCAGGACGGCGCCAAGATCGTCCAGTTGTCCCTGGCCACGTCGGAATCCTGGAAGGACAAGGCCACCGGGGAACGCCGCGAACGCACCGAATGGCACCGCGTGGTGATCTTCAACGAGCACCTCGCCAAAGTCGCCGAGGATTACCTCCACAAGGGGTCCAAGCTCTACGTGGAAGGCCAGCTCCAGACCCGCAAATGGCAAGACAAGGAGGGCCTGGACCGCTACACCACCGAGATCGTGCTGGGCCGATTCCGGGGCGAATTGACCATGCTCGACAGCCGCTCTTCCGAGGGCGGCGGCGCGGGCGGCGGGCCATCGGAAGAGCCGGCGGCGGCCGGCGCGGGCGGCGGCGGCGGGGCCTCGGACCTCGATGACGAAATCCCCTTTTAGGGGCGCCGCAGGGGTCCCCTAACTCCCTCATTCAAAAGGGCTAATTATACAATATCTTGTTGTTCCCGCCGCCCCGATAGGCTATATTTTGCGGTAAGCATCCTCTGACCGTCGGCGCCTCCGCGCCCTTGGTTCGAGCAACCCGGATCCGTCCCCTTGAGCGAAATTCCGCCCACCGAAGATACGCCGATTCCACCGGTTCCACCGCTCCCGCCGGGGGTATTGACGATCACCATCGAGGACGAGATGAAGCGCTCGTACCTCGATTACGCCATGAGCGTGATCGTCTCGCGCGCCCTGCCCGACGTGCGCGACGGCCTCAAGCCGGTCCACCGCCGGATTCTCTTTTCCATGAAGGAACAGGGCTACGACTGGAACCGGACCTACCACAAATCGGCCCGGGTGGTGGGCGACGTCATGGGCAAATACCACCCCCATGGCGACAGCGCCATTTACGACGCCATGGTGCGCATGGCCCAGACGTTCTCCATGCGCCTGCCGCTGATCGACGGCCAGGGCAATTTCGGCTCCATGGACGGCGACCCGGCGGCGGCCATGCGCTACACCGAGGTACGCCTCGCCAAGTCCGCCCATGAACTGCTGGAGGACATCGACAAGGACACGGTCGATTTCCAAGAAAACTACGACAACTCGTCGCGCGAACCGACGGTGCTTCCGGCCAGGTATCCGAACCTTCTGGTCAACGGCGCCAGCGGCATCGCCGTCGGCATGGCCACTAATATTCCACCCCACAATCTCGGCGAAGTCATCGATGCCTGCTGCCTTTTGCTTAACGACCCGGAGACTTCCATAGATCAGCTCATGGAATGCGTTCCCGGTCCCGATTTCCCGACCGGCGGCATCATTTACGGGAGCGCCGGCATCCACAGCGCCCTCCACAGCGGGCGCGGTTCGGTGATCATGCGCGGGCGCACCGAGATCGAATCCCTCGGCCGCGACCGCGAGGCCATCATCGTCAGCGAAATCCCCTACCAGGTGAACAAGTCGCGGATGATGGAACAGATCGCCGAAGTGGTCCGCGACAAGAAGGTCGAGGGCATTTCCGATCTTCGCGACGAATCCGACCGTCACGGCGTGCGGGTGGTCATCGAGCTTAAGCGCGACGCCATGCACGAATTGGTGCTCAACCAGCTCTTCCGCTTCACCCAGCTGCAAACCTCGTTCGGCGTCAACATGTTGGCGCTACGGGCGGGACGGCCGGAGATGATGAACCTGAGGGACATCCTCACGGCGTTCATCGAATTCCGCGAACAGGTGATCACCCGGCGCACCATCTTCCACCTCTCCAAGGCCAGGGACCGGGCCCATATCCTGGTCGGGCTGGCCATATCGGTGGCCAATCTGGACGACATCATCGCCCTGGTCCGCGCGGCGAAGGACCCCCAGGCCGCCCGCGAGAACCTGATGACCAAGCCCTGGCCGGCCAAGGACGTGGCCCCCTTGATCGAGCTCATCGACGAACCGGGCCGGGCCGTCATCGACGGCAATTACCAATTGTCGGAGGCCCAGGCGCGGGCGATCCTGGAGCTTAGGCTGCACCGCCTGACCGGGCTGGAGCGCGACAAGATCGCCACGGAGCTGCACGAGGTCTGCGCCGAGATCAGCCAATTCCTCGGCATCCTGGCATCGCGGGAAAAGCTGCGCGGGATGCTCAGGGACGAGGTTCTGAAGGTCAAGGAAGAGTTCGCGACACCGCGCCGCACGGAACTGGTCGAGTCCGAGGCCGAGGTCGATATCGAGGACCTGATCCAGCGCGAGGACATGGTGGTGACGGTCAGCCACAACGGCTATATCAAGCGCGTGCCGCTGAAGGTCTACCGCGCCCAGCGCCGCGGCGGCAAGGGACGCGCCGGCATGAGCACCCGGGAAGAGGATTTCGTCGCCCAGGTCTTCGTGGTCAACACCCACACGCCGGTGCTGTTCTTTTCATCGCGCGGCATCGTCTACAAGGAAAAGGTCTATCGCCTGCCGCTGGGAACCCCCCAGGCGCGCGGCAAGGCATTCGTCAACCTTCTGCCGTTGGCCGACGGGGAGGTCATCACCACCCTCATGCCGCTGCCCGAGGACGAGGACGGCTGGGGCGATCTCCACGTCATGTTCGCCACGGCCTCCGGCAATGTCCGGCGCAACCGGCTGTCCGACTTCACCAATGTCATGGCCAACGGCAAGATCGCCATGAAGCTGGACCAAGGCGACCGGCTGATCGGCGTGCAGACCTGCTCCGAGGACGAGGACGCGCTGCTGGCGACCCGCGGGGGCAAGTGCATCCGTTTCCCCGTCACCGGGGTCAGGGTCTTTTCCGGGCGCAATTCCACCGGCAACCGCGGCATCCGCCTGGGCGAAGGCGACGCGGTGATGTCCATGTCGATCCTGGGACACACCGAGATCGATGCGGTTGAACGCGCAGCCTATCTCCGCCAGGCCAACGCGGCACGGCGTGGCGCCGACGAAGAGGGCGAGGGCGAGGACGGGGCCGAAGCCGAGGAAGGCGCCGAGAACGGTGCCGAGGTGCTATCGGCGGAACGTTTCGCGGCCCTCGAGGCGGACGAGCAATTCCTTCTCACCATCGCCGACAGCGGATTTGGCAAGCGCAGTTCGGCCTATGGATACCGCGTCACCCGGCGCGGCGGGAAGGGCATCGAGCTGATGAAACTCGACACCGCCGAAGGGCTCGTGGCGGCGGCGTTCACCGTGGAGGCCGACGACCAGATCATGCTGGTGACCGACGGCGGCAAGCTGATCCGCACGCCGGTCGCCGATATCCGCGTGGCCGGCCGTTCCACCCGGGGCGTGACCCTGTTCCGCATCGCCAAGGACGAGCGCGTGGTTTCGGTCGCCCATCTGATCGACGTGGGAGAGGAGGAGGGGAACTTTGAGGAGACCGGCGCGGACGACGCCCCGGCCCAGGACCTTGCCCAAGACAACGGCTCCGGCGGTGCCAATGGCGAGGATGACTCCCCGGCACTGGATAACGGCGATGGCGAAGGGAAGGACCATGGCTGAGCCGCGCATCGGCATCTATCCCGGCACCTTCGATCCCACCACCCTGGGGCATCTCGACATCATCCGCCGGGGAACCCGGGTGGTGGATCACCTGATCGTCGCCATCGCCGGCAACGACGGCAAGGACCCGTTGTTTCCCCTGGAAGACCGCTTGGCCATGGTCGAAAGCGACATCGACGGTATCGAGGACACCGGCACCCGCATCGAGGTCAGGCCGTTCGACGGGTTGTTGGTGTCGTTCGCAGAAGAGGTGGGCGCGAGCCTGATCCTGCGGGGGCTGCGCGCGGTTTCGGACTTCGAATACGAGTTCCAGATGGTGGGCATGAATTCGCGCCTGGCCCCGGCGCTGGAAACCGTCTTTCTGATGGCGGCGGACAATTACCAGTTCATTTCGTCCCGCTTCGTCAAGGAAATCTGCCGGCTCGGCGGCGACATATCTCAGTTCGTCACGCCCGCCGTAGCGCAAAGGCTCAACGCGCGGTTCGCCGGCCCTTAGTCCCTGACCCGTTAGGCGGTTTACGAACCGGCCGGGTTACGCCTAGAATTGCGTCATCCGATAAATACGAACCGCGGGAGGATGGATCATGACCACCGGACGGTTACGCTATCTCGCCTATCTCTCCGAGGATCCCGACATGATGGCCGATTTCTACGCCCGCCATCTGGAATTGGAGGAACTGGGACGCTCCAACGAAGGCGACGTGTCCCTCACCGACGGCTTTTACAACATCACCTTCTTGAAGGCGCGCGAAGGTCTCGGTGAACCGGACAACACCATCGGTCTCCACCATGTAGGACTCCAGGTCGACGACATCGACAAGGTGATCACCAAGTATCTCGACCGCTCGCCCCGGGGCGAGGTCATCGAGGAGCCGGGCGGCCTCCATTTCGGCGAGAAGCGCATTTACGATCCCGAATGCCGCGCCGTCTCCCTATCGATGGGCGGCTTCGGCCTCGACGGCGAAGAACGGCGCCTGCCGCGCCTGGCCCATATCGCGTTCAATGCCATGGACCCCACCAATGTCTTGGAATTCTATTCCGAGCTGTTCGGCTTCCGCGAGTTGGACACGTCGTTCGAGCGCCGCCGCGACAACCGCAAGAACCGCTTCGCCGGCGACGGCTTCACCAACCTCGCCATCCACCCCTATTACAACGCGTCCTCGGAGGGCCACGAACAACGCTTCGGCATCAACCATATCGGCTTCCTGGTGAACGACATCGAGCGCAAACTGGAAAACTTCGCCAAGGAGATCCCCACCGCGCCCCGGCCCAGTACCCGGCCTTACGCGGAATACCGGGTGCGCGATCCGGAAGGCAACGGCGTCGATCTCTCCAAGACCAAGGGCTGGGAAATCGATCTCGGCAAATGGGAGAGCGCGGCCTAGGGGCGGCGGCGCGGAGGCCCGATTTTGGCTTTCGCACCCCGTGGCAAAGTGATAAAGAGGGGCCCGCGAAGCCAAGGGAACCCGCGGCGCGGGGCCGGTAGCTCAGTGGTAGAGCAGCTGCCTTTTAAGCAGCGGGTCGAGGGTTCAATTCCCTCCCGGCCCTCCAGTTTAAACATATATATCAATAAGTTAAGTTGAGCATAGGGGGTTGTGTTTTTCTACCCTGTTCTCAAAATGTCGTGGTCTAATCGTGGTCTAATAACTTTTTAGGAGTTGGAGCGAAATATGGAAAACCTCGAACGGGCTGCGGCCATGATTACCGCCGCTGTAATTATCCAAACCGGAAAGGACACACAACCGAAGGCAGCCGCCCGCCGCTATTTCAACTGTCTGGCCGCGCTACACGACGAAAGCAAAGACCGTGAGACAACGGGGCACCGCAAAGAAGCTAACTCGCGAACTCCCGAGGGAGTCAAAAGGTACATTGAAGATGCTTTTGGAGATTCCGGGCGGGAG
>JAPUGG010000109.1 GCA_027292975.1 Alphaproteobacteria bacterium
CTGGCAGGGAAAATACATGTCGATACGGGGGCGGTGGATGGCTTCGCCGGTGGGCAGCTTCTTGAAGGCCGCCTCCAGCGCCTCGACGCAGTCCTCGACGGTGATCAATTCGCTGACCAGGGCATTATTGATGATGAGCATAAGTTTTCCCCTGTTTTTCCAGCCTGTTTGCGGAGGCCCCGGTTTGAAATGTTAGCCCCATTATAGGGCCGTTTGGCGGTATATGTTCACCCGCCGCTCGCGCCCGCGGGCAATCCGCCTCCCTGGCGACCCAGATGCGTTGGCCCTAAGCATGCCCAACAGGAAGGCGCGACCGATGCCAGACGTAAATGTCAACGGGGTGAGCTTGCATTTCCGCGTCGAGGGACCCGAGGGCGCGCCCTGGGTCACCTTTTCCAATTCGCTGGCCACGGATTTTCATCTGTGGGATGCCCAGGCGGCGCTGCTGGCCGACCGCTTTCGGATCCTGCGCTACGACACCCGCGGTCACGGCAAGAGCGACGCGGCACCCGGCGCTTACGACTTCGCCATGCTCGAATCCGACCTGATCGGCCTGTGGGACGCGCTGGGGATCGGCCGCTCGCACATGGTCGGCCTGTCGCTGGGCGGCTCGACCGGGATCGGCCTGGCCATCCACCACCCGGGCCGGATCGCCAGCCTCGCCGCCTGCGATTGCCGGGTGACGGCGCCCCCCGACTTCCGCCGGGCCTGGGAGGGGCGCATCGAGATCGCCCGCGCCCAAGGCATGGCGGGCTTGGTGGAGGAAACCATGGGGCGCTGGTTCACCGCCGCCACCCTTGACGCCGATCCCCCGCAATTGGCGGCCATCAGGGAGATGATCCGGGCCACCTCGGTGGAAGGCTTCATCGGTTGCGCCCGTGCCCTTCAGGGGATCGATTACCTCGGCGAGATCAATGGCATCTCTTGCCCGACCCTGTTCGTGGTCGGCGAGGCCGATCCCGCGGCGACGCCGGAGCTGGCCGGCGCCATGCAGGGGCGGCTCCAAGGCTCAAAGCTCGTGGAACTTCCCGGCGCCGCCCATATCTCCAACATCGAAAACCCAGGGGCCTTCAACGCGGCGGTCATTCCGTTCCTCGATTCCATGGTTGCCGGGTGAGGGAAAAAGCCGAAAGATGGCGCCACGAAAACAAGAACGCCCAGGGGAGGGACCATGCCGCCGCTTCACATCAATATCGCCACCAGCGATTACGACCATATCCGGGATATCGCCCTTGGCCGCGTGCCCATCGAAGGGGCTTCCATCAACTACCAGATCTATCCCATCGAAGAGACCTTCTATCGCTTCGTTCACTACCGGGAATGGGATGTCTCGGAAATGTCGTTCGGCAAGTTCGCGTCGATCATGTCCGAAGACGACCCCGACATCATCGGCCTGCCGATCTTCACCGCGCGCATGTTCCGCCAAAGCTCGGTCTATGTGCGCCGGGGCGGCGGCATAGAGAGCGGCGCCGATCTCGCGGGCAAGCGCATCGGCGTTCCCGAATGGGCCCAGACCGCGGCAATCTATACCCGCGGCTGGCTCACCGACGATCTCGGCATTCCGCTGTCGGACGTCCAATGGTTCCAGGCCGGACTGAATGAACCGGGCCGGCGCGAACAAATTTCCCTCAGCCTGCCCGACGGCTGCAACCTGACGCCGGTGCCCGACAAGTCATTGAAGGACATGCTGCAAGACGGAGAACTCGACGCCATCTTCGCCGCCCGGCCGCCGGTCGGCATGGATGCCCCCGACTGCATGATCGAGCCGTTGTTCAAAGATGCGCCGGCCGAAGAAGCGGCCTATTTCGAGGCCTCGGGCATCTTTCCCATCATGCACATTATGGCCATCCGCCGCGACGTCTATGAGGCCAACCGGTGGCTCGCCCAGAATCTTTTGAAGGCCTTCACCCGAGCGCGGGAGATGAGCCTCGCGCGTATATTCGACCGCCAGACCTCGCGTTTCATGGTGCCCTGGATCGTCGAGTACGCCGAGCAGAAGAAGGCGCAGCTGGGCAAGGATTACTATCCCTATGGGCTGGAAGAGAACCGCCACACGCTGGAGGTTTACCTTCGGTGGTGCTTCGAGCAGGGCATCGCCAAACGCCCGCTCACCCCCGACGAGTTGTTCGCGCCGGAAACCCGGACCCGGTTCAAGGTCTAGGCGCTCCTATTGGGCGGTGGACATTCCGTTAAGGCCGCTACCTTCTCCCCCGCGATGCGCCGCCCCGCCCGGCGCTTACGACTTCGCCATGCTCGATCCGACCCGATCGGCTGGTGGGACCACCTCACAAAATTCTTGGATCATTTCGGGATTCTCCGTTAAATTATTTCGGCTCGGCAGACCGCGCCAAGGGCGCGCCCGACCGGCCGCCGATAGCTGCTCTGCCGCCATATATTGCCTTGGCTCGGGTTTAAAGCGTCAGCTCAACAAAGACGGGAGAACGGTTATGGCTTACCAGCTTGAAGGACAGATGCTTGAAATATGCAGCTGCGAAACGATTTGCCCCTGCTTTATCGGTGAGTTGCCCGACAACTGGGCTTGAGACGTGGCCGTCGCCTGGCACATGGACAAGGGGAGTATCGAGGGGGTCGTTGTCGCCGGCACCACCATCGCCGTCATCGCCCATATTCCCGGC
>JAPUGG010000011.1 GCA_027292975.1 Alphaproteobacteria bacterium
TAGGCGTCGGTCGGTGAGGCGTAGTCGTCGCCCAAGTAGACATCGGAGCAAGCGTAGGTGGACAGCCGGAAATTATCGGACCCGGCCGCTATTGCGTTCATGGGAGCGATGAGCAACACCGCAAGGGCAATGGCATAGAGCGAGAATATTCGTAACATGGGATGCCTCCTTGGATTGCTGGTTTGAACCAGATCCCAGAGAGGCCCTCCTAATTTTTGGAAGCAAATCCCATTAATTGGGAACCGCTACAATTTATTGGAAGGTACAAGACACCCCCTGGACCTTGGGTGACAGACCGCCCGCCGATCACGGCTTGGCATCCAACAGGACGAAGGCGATCACGCAGGGTTCATCGCCGCGGTTGATCCAGTCGTGAAAGGTGGCCCGCTGGACCAGCACATCGCCCGCCTTGAGGTGCACTTCCTGGCCCTGGTCCAGGCGGAGGTCGATTTCACCGGAGATGACAATGGCATAGTCGATGCTCTCGGTGCGGTGCATGCGCGATTGAACGCCCGGTAAGTATTCTATGAGGCGAAATATGGACCCTTGTGCGATGGGCGGCGTGGTGACCTGCCACCCGGCGCCGTCCTGGTCACCCGAGATTTCGGCCGGGGTCTCCGACGTCGTCCACACCACCATGGACTCATGGCCCGGGCGGTTGGATAATCTGTTGGTGGGATGGTCGTCGATGGTGACGACGGCGCGGCCTTCGGCATCATGTCCGGTCACCACGCGGCGCACGTTCAGGACCATGATCGCATCCTTCCCTTGGGGTTGAAAACTGGCGCGGGTCAAGGCCCCTCCCCCAAGATTATAGCCACCATTTGGCCGGAAAATGTTCTAATCAGTTGCATGATGGGGCCGCGCCCCGATGGATGCGCGCGGGCCTCGGGGAGATGGACCATGAAAATAGATGGCGGATGTCATTGCGGCTCCGTGGCCTACCGGGCCGAGGCCGATCCGGCCAAGGTATTGATTTGTCACTGCACCGACTGTCAGACGCTCTCGGGCGCGGCATTCCGTATCGTCGTGCCGATCGCCGAAGAGGACTTCACGCTGCTGTCCGGGGCGCTCAAGACCTATGTCAAGACGGCCGAAAGCGGCAACAAACGGGCCCAGGTGTTCTGCCCGGAATGCGGCACCAATATCTATGCCACCTCGGTGGGAGACGGGCCCAAGGTGTTGGGCGTCCGCGTCGCCACCGCCCGCCAGCGCGACGACCTGCCCCCCAAGCGGCAGGTCTGGTTCCGGTCCCATCAGCCTTGGCTCTGGGATTTGAAGGCGGTCCCGGCGGTCGACACCAGTTGAGGCCTTGGCGGCCCCGATCCCCGCGCTCGGCCCTTATCCCCGTCCCCGTCCCGGTCCTTGAGGGAGCGGATTTCGGTGGTCATCGCCACGTCCTTGCGGCGGCGCTGGGCGAAGATCTTGCCGGTCTCCCCATACCCGCTCTTGACCGCGCGCTGGGCCATGCGCTCGAAGTCTTCGTTCCATTCGCCGAGGTCGTAGCCGTACCAGGGCGCCTCGGGCTCCAGCGCCGGCAGGCCCAATTGGTCCCAGATCTTGGCCGCGGCTTCCATGTATTCGCGCTTGGGCAGGGCCACCGGCGGGTAGCTTTCCTTCAAGGTGGCGTCGATCAGCACCGCCGAATCGGCGCTGTCCACCTGGCTGCGCGGGCCGTGGCCCTCGTGCTTATTCTTGAGGATCTCGACGTCGCGATGGGGCCGGACGCGATACGACATGACCCAGAAGAGGGCATCACCGTTGGTGGGGTCGATGTCGTCGTTGACGGCGATGATCCACTTGCCCTCGGCCTGGCGGAACGAAGCTATGCCGTACATCGCCCGCCAAATCTCGGTGCGCGGCGCCGAACGCTCGAAAACGATTGCGACCACCCTTTGCAGCGAGGTCAGGTTCTCGTGGGCCTTGACCGCGATCAGGCCCTGGATGCCGAGTGAGTCGCGCAGGTAGCGGGTCTGGCTGGCCTCGAAGGCGAAACGGCGGATGACGCTGGATTCGCTGGGCGCCACCTGACTCATCCACGAGGTGATGATGGCGTCCTTGCGCCGGGTGATGGCGGTCACGTCCAGGAATCCGTTGTATTCGGAAAGATTGATATAGCCGTGAGATTCGCCGAACGGGCCTTCCGGCTCGAGATATTCGGTATCGACGAAGCCTTCGATGACGACCTCGGAATCGGCCGGTACCAGCAGATCGACGGTTTTGGCCGCGACCATGCGGATGGGCGCGCCGGCGAGCGCGCCGGTGACGGCCATCTCGTCCTGGTCCTCGGGCATCTTCTGCACAGAGCCGTAGGAGACGATGGGCGGGCATCCCACCACCACGGCGCACGGCATGGGTTCACCACGCGCCTTCCATTTGAGCCAGTGGAGATAGCCGCCGGTCCTGAGCTCGACCGAGGTATTGATGCCGAGCCGGTCCGGCGCCTTGATCTGGCCCCGGTAGTTGCCGACGTTCTGGATGCCGCTGTCGGGATCCTTGGTGATGAAATGGGATGAAGAGGTATAGGGGCCGTTGTCCCAGCCCGGCGTCGAGATCGGCACCGGAATGTCATCGAGGCCATGGCCGTCGAGGAGCGCCGCGCCTTGGTGCACCAGTTCCTGGCAAGGGGCCTCGGTGCCCTCGATAATTTTCGGCGCCACCGGGTTGTTCAGGGCCCGGCTCCAGAGGTCCTTGACCTGATCCAGGGGATGGCCGATGCCGACCTCGTAGATGGCGGGATTGCCGCCCAGCCCGCAGACCAGGACCGGGATGTCGAATTTCCGTCCCTTGCTATCGATGACGTTGGTGAACAGAAAAGCCTTGCGGTCCTTTTCGGCGATGCCGCCGCGGTACTGCCAGCGCACCAGGGGGTGCATCTCGGTGTCCTTGTTGATGGGACGGTCGACCTCGACCAGCAGGCCGGCTTCGCGCAGCGCCTCGATATGCTCGTGGAGGTCCCGGTATCCCCGCTTTGTTTTCATTTTCTGGCTCATCCCCTTGAAAGACGTCGTGGCGCGGTGCCGATCAACGTGCCGCCGGCCGCGGGCTCCGGCGAGCTTACGCCGTGCACGGTCGCGAGACTACCTTGACCGGCCGCGTTTTGCCATGGGGCCGAGGCTCCGGTATCATCTGCGCCCAGCGGGGCCACGCCATGCCGGGAAAGGAGCCATGGAGCTCGTCAACGAACTTCAGCGATTCCAATTCACCCGCCTCGCGCCAAGCGCCGAAGCCCGGGACGGGGCCGACGTGGTGGCCGGCCTCACGTCCAGCCCCAAGACCCTGCCCTGCAAGTATTTTTACGACGCCGCTGGGTCTCACTTGTTCGAGCAGATCTGCGAG
>JAPUGG010000110.1 GCA_027292975.1 Alphaproteobacteria bacterium
ATTCGCCGGCCCAAGGGTAATAAATGAAATGGAAATTACTAAGGCCACGACACTGGCCAAGTATAACGATACGCGAAATAAAGCTGACATATCTTCTCCCCCTGTCAGTGATATTTAAGTTTATTATTATTTTTCACATTACAATGTTGAGTCTTTGAATCAAGATCCGTTTATACTTGGTGGTAGAGAATAGCTTATGTCCGCTTCTTTAATTGGGCATGAGAGTCAAGCTCCGTTATGTTTTTGTTTTCGGTCCTGATTTTATCGTCTCCGCGTGGGTCACGCTTCTTTACGCAGTCGGTCTCCGCAGGTGCGGCTGAACCATGGCGGACGCGCTCTGTTATCTCCCGATCGCTGAGGCGGCGCGCGGATTGGACCGCGCCCGAGGAGGTGGCGGTCGCCGGCCCCGAGCAACGCGCCATCATCTACCGCGGCGGGGAGACCATCCAATGGCGGGTGGTGGCCGACTGAGCGCCCCGTCATTGGGCGCGCCCATTTACAAGCCCGGCCCCCGGTGAGAGAATTTCCCCATAGTGCACTGGGAAAGGCGCGGCCAGGGCCGCGCATCGGGGGAGGGCGCCCATGGCCCGGATCGGATACCTTGCCGTGCTCAGCGAAGACCCGGAATCGCTCGCCGCGTTCTATGCCCGGTATTTCGGCTTCGAGGAACTGGGCCGGTCCCCCGATGGCGACGTAACGCTCAGCGACGGCGGCTTCAACATCACCCTGTTCCGGCACCGCCCCGACTTGGGCGAGCCGCGCATGGAACCGGGCCTGCATCACCTCGGCATCGCCGTCGACAACATCGAGCACACCGTCGCCCGTTACTTTGAGCACTACCCGCGCGGCACGGTGATCGCGGAAAGCGGCGAACTATCGCGCGGCGAAGTGCGTATCCACGATCCCGAATGCAATCCGGTGAGCCTGTCGGCGCGCAATTTCGGCATCAAACCCGAGGCGCCGCGGGTTCCCAGGATCGCCCATATCGCGCTCAACGCGCTGGATCCCGAAGCGGTCGAGGATTTCTACATGAAGGTGTTTGGTTTCCCCGAGCTTTGGGCCGCCCATGCGGCGCGGCGCGAGGAACCCGGCTACCGCAACCGCCATGTCGGCGACGGGCACACCAACGTCGCCATTCAGGCCTTCTACAACGACAGCGAAGGCCATGAGGGGCGCATGGGGATCGCCCATATGGGGGTCATCGTCGCCGATTCCCAGGCCTTCGCGGCAAGCATCGAGGGCCCCGCCACCATCGCCAAGCGGCCCGCCAGCCGGACCCAGTCGGAGGTGCGCATGCGCGACCCGGAAGGAAACGGCTGCGACCTGTCCCAGCGGGGCTGGGAAGTGGAGATCGGCAAATGGGCGCGCGCCGCGCCATAGCGGCGCTCCCGGCCCGGTACGCGCACGCCCGCCGGTCCCCGGCGCCACGCCGGCCGCCGGCCCGGATCAGCCCGCCAGCGCCCCCATGAGCGGGCGCAACGAGGGCGCCTGGTCCATGGCCGCCACCTTGGAGATGATCTCCGCCGCCCGGGCCTCGTCCATATGGCCGGCGACGGAACGGCGGAACTTGGCGACCACGGCTTCTGTATCCATGGGATTGCGCGCATGGCCCGGCGCGTAGGCGATTTCGGCCTGATGCTCCGCGCCCGATTTCGTGGTGATCCTCGCCGTGCAGGGATAGGCGCCGGGCGCGCGCGCCTCCCAGGCGGCGTCCATCTCCATGGTGACGAGGCCCATCATGTCCTTGACGCGGGGGTCCTCCCATGGCGCCCGCGCGTATTGCGCCTCGGTCACTTCGCCCTCGAGAAGGGCGACGGCGGCCAGGTAAGTGAGGCTGTGATCGGCGGTTTCCCGGTTGGTGGGGTTCTTGAGCGCCGGGTCCTCGACCTGGCGCCGGATCATGGGGTGATCGGTCAGGGTCAGGGTGAGCGCGGCGATCTCGTCGGCCGGGCCGCCATGGGCCTCGCGCGCCTCGAGCACCGCCGTGATGGGCGCCTGGCTGGTGTCCAGGCCGGGGTAGGCTTTGATGGTCACCCCTTCCACCATGGGGCGCCCGGTGAGCGGCGCGGAAAGACCCGTCATGTCGGCGCCCGCATAGACCTGGCGGCCAAGCCCCTTTTCGGATTCCTCGAAAACCGTGCGCGGCCCGGTGGCGCCGTGGGCCGCCAGCAGCGCCGCGGTGGTGCCCGCTTGCAAGACCATGGGACCGGCCAGAAACTTGGCCGACGACAGGGCGCCGCGGCGCACCACGCCCGGCGTCGTGCCATGGGCGGCGCCGAGCGATAGGGCATCGGCCAGCGCGTCGACGGGTAATCCCATCAATTTGCCGGCGATGGCCGGCGCGGTGAGCCCGTGGACCGTCACATGGTCCCAGGAATGGCCGCGGCCCAGCAGCTTCTGGGCGCGGCCGAAGATCTCATAGCCCATGAGGGCTGCTTCCAACACCTCGGCGCCGCTGCGCTCCCGCCATTGGCCCACGGCGAGGGCCACCGCCAGCACGTCGGAAGGATGGCCGCCGAGCCGCGCCCCGTCATTGGGATCCATGGCGAGATGGTCGTTGAAGTCAAGGGCCCGGATCAAGGTGGCGTTGAGCAGGACCGCGGCCGTCACCGGGGCGGGCTCGGCCCCGCCGATGATCGTGCAGGGGCCGCCCGGGCCCAGATCGCCCTGGGCGGCGATCATCGGCTGCGTGGCTTCGCTTCCGCGCGCGAGGTAGGCGCAGCCGATGGCGTCCAAGACCGAGAGTTTGAGCCGCTCCAAGGCGGCCGCGCGGATCGTCGGCGGGATCGCGCCCGCCTCGAAATCCCGCACCCAATGGGCGAGCCGTTCGGTCGCGCTCTTGTCTTCCATGACTTTATCTTCGCCTCGTCCTCAGTGCGTGTTGAAATGATATTCGATGTCACCAATGCGCAGCGCATCCCAACGGGAAGGCACGACCCTGTAATTTCCCTTCCTCAAGGCCTCCAATGAGCCCTTCGCTCTGCTCCGAGTTTTCCGCCAGCTTCCTTCGGCTTGACCGGTGGCAACCCACTTCCATTTCCCTTCTTCGCTGCGCCCATAGACATCAATTCCGATGAACGAGTTTCTTCGGAAAATCAGGTATTCCTCGCGCCCTTCGCGATTTAGGTCGAGAGAGATGATGACGCAAGGTACGGTTCCGAGACACCTAAGAAGCGAGTAATTTGCCTTCTTCCCCAGGAACATGCGGAGAAAATCGGGGTCGAGGGCGAGGGTTTCAGGAATGGTGATCAGTTTCCTGCGCATCTGTTTTGCCGTTTGAACGTTTGGATCGGGACCGAACGAATACTCTCTTTTCCTTGCCAGGGCGTCGTCGATCGCTTGGACGATCTCTTTGTTTCCCGCCACCGTCTTGTGCTTTTTCAGGGCTCTCAGGGCGTCTGCCCCGTCGCGGCCGGAATGGAATCGAAGAAAGGCGTAATCGAAGGTGCCGGGGGAATCCGTTCCGTCGACGAGGCGCTGTGTCTGGCTCGCCACGGCGATCGCCCGCGGGTTGATACCGGGGAGGTTGATCAATAGAAGCACCGCCATGATGAAGAGCGCGATGGCGACATTGAAACGAGAGACGTTGCCAAGCCAAACGGCCGTCTTGCGGATCGCGCTGTAGGCGTAGGCCAGCGTATACAATGCCAGGGTCACGCAGATAATCGCCGCCCAGACCCGATGGGTGGTCCAGCCATATTGCATGACCCGCAGCCATAATGCGTACCCCGCAAGGCCCGCGTATATCGGCGCCAGCAGAACCGCCGCTTCGACGAGGCGCCGGATAGGCGCTGGGTAGGGACGGGCATTCCGGCCATCCTGATAGACCCCGTTAACGAGGCTCACCAAAGCGACCAAGAAAACCATCAGGAGGCTTGCCGCCGAACGTGTCTTCCACAAAGGCTCAAGGCCGGTGAACGGGAGCGCGCAGATGAAAAGGATTCCAACAAACGACAGCACGGGCAAGAGGCCCTTAAGGATCGAAAGAACGATATTGCGGAGAATACCCACCGCGCCATGTTGGGTGCGCCCGATCACCAGGCCGAGACCGAAGAACAGGCCGGTCGCCGGATACAAGAACCAGTTCGACGAGAAAATGGTTGAGAAAAACTCGACCTTGATGAGGGCGAACATGCCCTGCCAAAGAATCAGCAACAGCCAGAAAATTCCCGTGAAAAGAGCGGCGATCGCCAGGGTCAGCGTGTCGTTCCAGGAATGTTTGAAGAGCTCCGCATAGGAAAATCGAAACCGCCCCTGGGCGAGCCAGCATTGAGCGAACGGCGTCGCGACAACCAGGAATACAGCCATGGAGAGGATGAAAGGCAGGGTAACGCTTTCGACGTTGAGGCCACTGTAGCCGCTCAGTTGATAGCCGCCGTAAGCGGCCAGGCCGCCATAGACCAAGGTCATGATCCCGGCGTATTTCCAGAGGCGCCGGTCCCGCCGATCCGTCAAACACAAAGCCATGGTCGTCGGTACCGCCAGGACCACGGCATAACATACGAATCGCCCAGCGATGGTGGTAAACGGCCAAAGCCCGAGGTCTCTTCCGTAACTCGCGGCAAACAGCCCCAATCCCTGAAAGATCGCCAGTCCGACGATGATCCAGCGCTCCGAGGGGAGAATTTCCAGAGTCGATTGCTCACCGGCGTGCGAGGTCGTTTGTGCTTGGTCGGTCGGCATGACGAGTCCCTTGTTTCGTGTGCCAAGACGCTAGAATACGCGATGATTGAAAATGATCATGGCCGACAAACCGTTTGCGGCGTGGCGGACGGCTTCCCTATGATATGCGGGGCCAAGGATAATGCCCATGGCCGAAGGCGCGAACGGTAAAACGTGGGGCGCCGCTAGGGGGGAGCCATGACAGAACAAGGACAGGGGGCGATCAGGGAACGTCTCGCCGACCTCTTCGCCGAGGCGGGGCTCACCCTCGATGACGAGGCCATGGACCGGATGGTGGCTTTGGTGGCCGAAAACAGGGCCGCCGGCGCCCGCGTGCGCCGGTTGGTCGGGCGCTACGACGAGCCGGCCTTCGCGTTGGGCCCCCGCCGGCGCGGCTGAACCATGGCCGACGCGCTCTGTTATCTCTCGATCGCCGAGGCGGGGCGCCGGTTCCGCGCCGGTGATCTATCGCCGGTGACGCTGACCCAAGCGTTTCTCGAGCGTATCGAGCGCATCAACCCCAAGATCGACGCCTATCTTCTGGTCACCGGGGACCGCGCTCTGGATGCCGCCAAGGCCGCCGAGGCGGCGCTGGCCGAGGGCCGCGACCTGGGGCCGCTGTTGGGCATTCCGGTGGCCCTCAAGGACAATATCGAGACCGCGGGCATCCGCACCACGGCGCAATCCCGGGTGCTTCTGGATCACCTGCCCGAGCGCGACGCCTTCGTGGTGGAAAAACTGAAGGAAGCCGGCGCGGTGCCGCTGGGCAAGCTCGCCTGCCTGGAATTCGCCCATGGCGCGCCGTCGCCGGACCAGGCCTTTCCGCCGGCCCGCAACCCCTGGAACCGGGATCACGGCTTCACCGGCGGGTCGTCCACCGGATCGGGAGCGGCGGTGGCGGCGGGGCTCGCCATGGCGGCGCTGGGCACCGATACCGGCGGCTCGATCCGCAACCCGGCGGCGCTCTGCGGAACCGCCGGGCTGATGCCGACCTATGGGCGGGTCAGCCGCCGCGGCGTGATCCCCTATTCCTTTTCGCTCGATTCCTGCGGGCCGCTGGCCTGGACGGTGGAGGATTGCGCCCTGGTGCTGAATACCATCGCCGGCCACGATCCTTCCGACCCCGGCAGCGCCGCGCTTCCCGTGGACGATTTCACCGACGGCCTCGGCGATGGGATCGAAGGGCTTCGCATCGGTGTGCTGCGCCATTTCTTCGCCGAAGACATGGTGGCGGACCGGGAGATGGCGGCGTCCATCGACGCCGCGCTCGCGGTGCTGGCCGGCCTCGGCGCGGCGGTGGCCGACGCCCGGGCGCGGCCGCTGATGGATTATCACGACGTCAAGATCCTGATCGGCGAATCCGAGTTCTTCGCCGCCCATGAACGGGATTGGATGGCCCGGGCCGGCGATTTCGGCGCCAGCCTTCAGTATCGTACCGCCGAAGGGGGCATGATCCCGGCGGTGGACTACCTTCAGGCACAACGCGC
>JAPUGG010000111.1 GCA_027292975.1 Alphaproteobacteria bacterium
GCGCATCTTCTATCCCTTGATGCTGCCGACCTTCGTCGGCGTCTGGATCTGGGCCATGCTCCACGCCGTGCGCATAGCCGGCAAGCCGTTGGTGCTCTACGAAGGTGCCGAGAACCAGGTGCTGGCTATCCTGATTTGGAACATGTGGGATGAAGGCAATATCGAAGGCGTGGGCGCCATCGGCGCGCTGATGATCGCCGGCCTTCTGATCATCACCTTGGGCCTCAGGCTGATGGGCTTCGGCCGGGGCACCGCCATACAGAAGGGCACCGGTGACGTCTGACCGGCGCCCGGGCTAGCCTTCGCCGCCGTCGACGATCAGGCCCTGGGCGCGCCAGCGCAACATGCCGCCGGCCAGGTTGGCGACCCGTTCGAACCCGGCCTGGTCGAGCATCGCCGTCGCCCTTGCCGAACGGCCGCCGGCCCGGCACACGGTCACCACGGGCTGGTCCCCGGGCACTTGCCCGGTCCGCTCCGCCAAGGTGCCGAGCGGGATGTGAACGGCGCCCGGGATGTGCCCCAGCGGCCCGGTGAACTCACTGGCCTCCCGGACGTCCAGCACCAAGACGCCCGCCAGATTTTCCTCCACCCAGTGGGGTTCGATTTCCGGCACGCCGGCGAAGGTCATGTAAACCGGGCCCCAGGACTGGATCTGCGATGCCAATTCGCTCTCTTGGCCGTCGTGGCGGCCGCAGTTTTGATTGGCCGGCACGGCAATTTCCATCTGTCTCGGGTGCGGGAGGCCCAAATTCTCCACATGGCCGACGAAGTCGTCCTCGCTCAATTCGCCGCCCAGCCGCGGGTTGAACCGTTTTTCCTCGGCGACGCTGGTGACCGTCAATCCGCGATAGTCATGGCCGGGGTAGAGCAGGCACGGATCGGGCAGGGAAAATATCCGCCCGTGGACCGACCGGTACAGCGTCCGGGCGTTGCCTCCCTGAAAATCGGTACGCCCGCAACCACGGATCAGAAGACAATCACCGGTAAACGCGCGGCTTTCGTCGTCCAGCACGTAAGTCAGGCAACCCGAGGTATGGCCGGGCGTGGCGCGGACCTCGAGAGTGCGTCCGCCGAAGCCGACCCGGTCACCGTCCGCGAGGGTGCGGTCGGCCCCCTTGGCTCCGCTTTCGATGCCCACCGCGATGGCACTGCCCAACCGGCCCTTGAGCGCCGCGGCGCCGGTCACGTGATCGGCATGGAGATGGGTTTCCAGGGTGAACAAAAGGCTAAGGCCAAGCTCGCGGACGAGCGCGCAATCCCGCTCCACGTGCTCGAAAACGGGATCGATCAGCACCGCCTCATGGGTCGCGGAATCGGCCAGCAGATAGGTGTATGTGGACGATAAAGGATCGAAGAGCTGTCGAAATATAACCATGGCGCCTTTCCATGGGGTCGCCGGGGCCGGGGCTGCTCACCCCCACTCGGATACTACATAATCGACGGCTAAAAAGTACCCCCGGCGGTGGGCCGGGGGTAGATTTTATTCTCGGCCATGGCGGCCCCCGGTGCCCGGAGGCAGTCCCGGCTCAGGATCCCGGTTGGGGGACATAGCGGATATAGGGTTTCGGCGCCTTCCAGCCATCCGGGTACTTCTCCTTGGCGGCCTCGTCGGAAACCGCGGGCACGATGATCACGTCCTCGCCTTGTTTCCAGTTCACCGGCGTCGCCACCTGATGGGCGGCGGTCAACTGGATGGAATCGAGGACCCGCAGGATTTCGTCGAAGTTCCGCCCGGTGCTCATGGGATAGGCAAGGATCAGTTTGACCTTCTTGTCGGGTCCGACAACGAATACGTTGCGCACGGTCTGGTTATCCGCCGCCGTGCGGCCTTCGGAGCTGTCGCCGGCATCGGCGGGCAGCATGCCATAGAGCTTCGCCACCTTGAGATCGCTATCGCCGATCAGGGGGTAATTGGGGGCATAGCCGGTGATGTCCTCGATGTCCTTGGACCATTTTTCATGGTCGTCCACCGGATCGACACTGATGCCCAGGATCTTGCAATTGCGCTTGTCGAACTCCGGCTTCAGCTTGGCCATATAGCCCAACTCCGTCGAACACACCGGCGTGAAATCCTTGGGATGGGAAAACAGGACGGCCCAGGAATCACCGATCCAATCATGGAAATTTATGGTGCCCTCGGTCGTTTCCGCCTGAAAATCGGGAACGGTTTCGCCTATCTGCAGTGCCATGATTATTCCCCTTTGGTTTCATTTGATGAATGAAGGCTGTCATTACGCAGCTTCTTTTTAGATTAACCTTGTCAGGCCGCCTTGGGCAATCACGAATGGGTGAACGCGAACGCTCGGGCGATGGCGCCCCAAGGGACCCTGGCTGGGGACCAGGCGCCAAGAACCGCGTCAACGCACGAGCAAAACGATCTTGCCTCGAACGTGGCCGGTGGCGCTCATCTCGTGGGCACGGGCAACTTGGGCCAAGGGGAAGGTGGTGATTTCCGGCGCCGTGACCGCGCCGAGGCCCACCAGTTCGGTGATCCGTTCCATGTGCCGGCGGTGGCGATCGACCCTCGGGCGGATCATTTCGACATGGGCGGGTAGCGGTGGTCCACCTTCACTGCCGCCCGCGATCCAGACCAGCCGCCCGCCCGGTTTCAGGACCGAAAAACTGCGCTCCTGCACCGCGCCGCCCACGGTATCGAAAACCACGTCGCAGGGCGGCACGGCCTTGGTGAAATCGTCGGTGGTGTAATCGATCACACTATCGGCGCCCAGCCGGCGCACGTAATCGACGTTCCGGGTCGAGGTGGTGGCATAGACCGTGGCGCCGGCATGTTTCGCGCATTGTACGGCAAATCCGCCGACACCCCCGGCACCGCCCTGGATCAGGATCGTCTCGCCGGCCTTGATCTTGGCGGTATCTTCCAGGGACACCAACGCCGTCAGGCCTACCAGGCCGAGCGCCGCGGCCTCCACGTGGCCGAGGCTGTCGGGTCTCAAAGCCACCAACCCGGCGTCGATGGCGATGGCCTCGGCATAGGTGCCGTCTCCGGTTTGCGGGGCCACGCCGAACACGGAATCCCCTGGCGCGAACTCGCTCACGCCGGGGCCGGTCTCGGAGACCACGCCGGAAAATTCGCAGCCGAGGATCATCGGCAGCGCCGAAGCGTCACCCCGCATCCCGGCCCGGGTCTTCCAATCGATGGGATTGACGCTGGCGGCATGGATGGCGGCAACGATCTGCCCAACGCCGGCCTTTGGGTCCGGCACCTCGCGCAGGACCAGGACGTCCGGTTCACCGTACGCATTGATCTGGATCGCTTTTATGGTTCTCCCCCTTCACTTTTCACCGGGTTTCCATGGGTGCCGGGGGTCAGGGTGATCAAGTGTCCTTTGACTGGTGCCCAAGCCACTCGACTATGAAGGCTTCGACCTCCGCTTCGCCCTCTTCCAAGGAGATCCCCGCGTGTTTCCAAATCAAACGGACCACACGCCCGGCCATTTTCAATTTTTCGGGAATCTCGACCGAGACGTAATGGCCCGGGCGAATATTAGCTTCAACCTTGATCAAAGCGCCGCCAGCGGAGATATTACGTACCTGGCAGGGCATGGTTTCGCCCCGGTAATGAAGAATCCCTTCAAGTGGGATGTCATGGCGGGGATGTCGCCTTTTGTCGGTTTCGTTACCCATATCTTTTCCATCAGATGTTCGATCGCTACGCGCTTATGCCCACAAGAGTTATCATGACATACAAGGCAAGCATGTTTACCGATCCACCAGTTGTAAAGCGGCAATCGCCTCATAGAAGCGGACTTGAGGTGTGGACCACTTAATGGGGGCAGGTCAACGTGCTGTTTAGCTCAGCGAACTCCGCCTTCAGTGTAGAAATGAACGCCTCCAGAATGCCCATCCTTCGCCCCGCCAAGGCCTGCCATCCGCGAAAGGCCCGCGCCAACAGCGCCATTGAAACCATCACGCGCGTGGCATAGCCTGCTCAATGAGCGATGCTTGCCGCGCCTTTTTCAACAGAGATCGGGACATTGCCAGGGGAATCGTCCAGATGCGCATCGCCGCCGTCGATCTCGTAAGCAATACCTGCTTTCCGGCGCTGGCTGCCGACGAGCTTGGCTTTTTCAAAGACCAAGGCCTCGATGTGCGAATTGAGCTGGTAGCGGCGCTGGGTGCCACCAAGGCGCTCCGCGACGGTACGGCCGATGCCATGATCGCCGGCTCGGTCCACGATCTCCTCACCGAATTTACCGACTGGAAAGGCGCCAAGCTATGCGTGGCTCTGTCCCAGGGATCGCCGTGGCTACTGACCGTTCGCGCTGATCTCGCGGCTGGGCGCGGCGACTTTGATGCGCTCAGAGGCTTGCGATTGACGGCAGCGGAAGGGCCGGATCTCGTTTTCAAACAGATGTTGCGCGGTGCCGGCCTGGATCCGGAACGCGATCTCGAGATCTTGGAACTGCCGGGCGCTAAGGCCCGACATGTTTCGTTTGGCGTGTTCGCGGCTGAGGCGCTTCAGGAAGGGAGAATCGACGGATTCTGGTCCAATGCCATGGGCGCCGAGACCGCGGTCACCCGCGGGATCGGTAAGATCCACGTTGACGTACGGCGCGGCGACGACCCGGGCGAGGTCCGCTTTTCTACCTTTGCCGGCCTGGCGACGACGGACGATTTCATCGCCCGTGAGCCGGGTGCGATCGACGCGGCCGTCCGAGCCATCGTCAAGGCACAGAAAGCCTTGCGCGCCGATCCCGCCATTGCGCGCGAGGTCGGAAGGCGAAAATTTCCGCCGGAATCGGCCGATCTGATCGCGGCCATCGTCGAGCGCGATGCCCCGTTCTACGATCCCGTAATTTCCCAGCAAGCGGTCCAGCGTCTCAACGCCTTCGCGCAATCCATCGGTCATCTGAGCGAACCGGTACCCTATGGGCAGGTGGTCGCGACCCGTTGTCGCCGCCTCTGGACGGGCGGCTGAGAAGCCCTAGTCGTAGGCTGGCTTAGCCGCCCGGCGTTAGAGCAAGCTATTAACCCAATGTCCGCTTATATGAGGCGTGGCCGCCTTTGTCTTGGCGACCAATGCCGCCGCCCTCGCCTGGTCGAGGTCGGGGTCCGCCAATGGCGTTCGCCTGGTTCTC
>JAPUGG010000112.1 GCA_027292975.1 Alphaproteobacteria bacterium
GCGGGCGATTTCGTCAATCACGCCTTCGACGCCGAAGACGATCTGCGGCACGCAGGGCGCCCGGAAGGCGGCCACCTTGGGCCGGTTGCAGGCGACCTCGAAGCCCCAGGCACGGACGTTCTTAAGATCGTAACGGGTGAAGATCGCCTGAGGCGCGTTGGCGAAGGCAGAGCCCGTGAAGGGACCGGTCTGGAAATAGGCTTCGGCCTCGGCGGCGGTGAACTTGCCGTCCTTCTTGACGCCGATCTTGATCCGCGAATGAGTGCCGGCGACGGGGCCGGTGGCCCGGAACACCTCGTTGCGGGTGAGGACGATCTTGACCGGCCGGTTGGCCTTGCGCGACAGCAAGATGGCCAGGGGCTCGCCGTAGAAATTGGTCTTGCCGCCGAAGCCGCCGCCCATCTCCGACGCGGTGACGCGGATCTTGGAAATGTCCATCTCGAGAATTGCGGCGAGCCGCGAGCGATAGACGAAATGGGCCTGGGTGCAGCACCACAGCTCGATCTGGCCGTCCTCGGTGGTGTTGGCGATACAGCCCTGGGGCTCGATATAACCCTGATGCATGGGCTTGGTGTCGAATTCGCGCTCGACGATGAGGTCCGCCTCGGCGAAACCCTTCTCGACGTCGCCCATGGACCATTCGGCGCGCTGGATGATGTTGGTGGGCGCATCGGGCGCGTCATCCATGCCCTTGGTGCGCAGGTCCTGGTGGAGGATCGGCGCGTCGGGCTTGACGGCGTCCATGACGTCGATGACATGGGGCAGAACCTCATATTCCACCTTGATCGCCTTGAGCGCCTTCTTGGCCACTTTTTCGCTGGTCGCCGCCACCGCCGCCACCTGATGGCCGTCATAGAAGACCTTGTCCCGCGCCATGCAGATGACGCTGATGTCGCGCATGGGACCGGGCTTGATGTCGGGAAAGTCGTCCCGGGTGACCACCGCCTTCACGCCGGGAATCTTCTCCGCCGCCGACGTGTCGATGGATTTGATGATGGCATGGGCATGGGGGCTGCGCAGGATCTTGCCCACCAGGGTCCCGGGAAGGTGCGTATCGGCGCCGAACTTGGCCCGGCCGGTCACCTTGTCCATGCCGTCGGCCTTGATGGGGGTGGTGCCGACGACTTTAAGCTTGCGATTGGGGTCGTAGGTCAGATCGTCAAGATCGGTTGCCATGTTCAGCCCTTTCTCATCTCTTCGGCCGCCGCCTGAACCGAGCGGACGACCTTGTCATATCCGGTGCACCGGCACAGATTGCCCGCCAGCCAGTAGCGGATCTCTGTTTCGGTGGGGTCCGGGTCCCTCTCCAGCAGCGCCTTGGCCGCGATCAGGATTCCCGGGGTGCAGATGCCGCATTGCAGCCCGTTGAGTTCGAGGAATTTCTGTTGCAACGGGTGCAGTTCTTCGCCGTGGGCCATGCCTTCGATGGTTTCCATGGATTTGCCGTCGGCCTCGACGCCCAGCACCAGGCAGGAGCACACCAGCTGCCCGTCCAGCATGACGTTGCAGGCGCCGCAATCGCCCGACGCGCAGCCTTCCTTGGTGCCGGTCAGGAACAACTCGTCGCGCAAGCAGTCGAGAAGTGTCTGCTCGGTGTCGCACAGGAACTCGTATTCGTCACCGTTGATGGTGGTGGTTATGTGGTTTCTTGCCATTAGCTTTGCTTCGCCCTCCCTAATGCGATAAGCGCGGTGCGCCGTGCCAGGACGCCGGCCACCTTGATGCGGAATTCCTTGGTGCCGCGCTTGTCGTCGATCGGCCGGCAGGCCGCACTGGCGGCCGCCGCCAAGTTGGCCAGCGCGGCGTCGTCGATGGGGGTGCCGACTAAAACCGCCGCCGCCTCGTCGACCATCAGCGCCCGTGCGGCGACGGCGCCCAGCGCCACCCGGGCGGCTAGGCAGGTGCCTCGGTCGTCAAGGGTAAGGTCGATGCCGACACCGACCACGGCGATGTCCATCTCGGTCCTGGGCGTGAAGCGCAGATAGGCGCCGCCGGAATGGGCCGGCCTTTGGGGAAAGAAGAAGGAGACGATGATCTCTCCCTTGGCGAGCGACGTCTCGCCTGGGCCGATGGCGATGTCTTCGACCGGGACTTCGCGCTGGCCCTGGGGCCCGAAGATTGAGGCGGTGGCGCCGGCCGCCATGATGGCGGGAACCGTGTCGGCGCCCGGCGAGGCGTTGGCTAGGTTGCCGCCGATCGAAGCGCGCCCCTTGACCTGGACCGAACCGATCAGCTTGACGCTGTCGATGATGCCGGGCCAGGCCGCCGAAAACTCTTCGTGATCCGCGATGTCCATGCAGATGGTCGCCGCGCCCACGCGCCAGCCGCCGTTTTCTTGGGTGATGCCGGTGAGCTCCGGGATGT
The DNA here is from genome assembly GCA_027292975.1 of Alphaproteobacteria bacterium. GTDB lineage: Bacteria > Pseudomonadota > Alphaproteobacteria > SMXQ01 > SMXQ01 > SMXQ01. Next base: position 2,365 of record JAPUGG010000112.1, read on the forward strand.
TCTTGATGTCGACCAGCAGGTCGGGCTCGATCATGTCGGCATGGAGCAGCACCAGGACGTCGGTGCCGCCGGCCAGGACCCGGGCGTCGCCTTCTTCGCCGGCCAGCAGCGCCACCGCCGCCTCCAGCGTCCCTGGCGCTTCATAACGCAGGTCATCCATCCTTCCGCTCTCCCTTTTTTCTCGTTTCAGGCCGCGCCCGCGAGCGACCCGGTGCGCATGTTATAGCGGAATATTAGAGCAATTTCCGGTCAAATGGTTCAATTTGGCCGGAAAGTGCCCTGGCCAAGGGAAAGGGAGGTGAAAATGGCTGAACACCCTGTGGCTCAATCCGTGGCCCCATCGGAAAAACCGAAATGGACCCGGGCCTCGGCCATGCGTTCGCGGATCGTCATCGAGATCGCCGCGGAGTTGGTCACCGCCGACGATCAGCCGCACCGCCAGGCCAAGGTGGATTTGCGCGAAGCCGCCGGAGATGCCTGGGCGATCACGCTGTTCGGCAACTCCACCATGGAAGGGCTGCAAGACGTGATCGCCGGCCGCGCGACGATGTCGATGATCAATCCGGCGGGAATCCTGTCCTTGGCCTACCGGGGCGCCGACCCCTTCGACGGGCCGCAACCGGTCAGGGCCATCGGCGTGATCCCGTCCCTCGACCAGTTCGTGTTCGCCGCCAAGACCGAAACCGGGCTGACCACTCTCGAGGACATCGCCCAGCGCCGGTTCCCGCTCCGGGTGTCGCTCCGGGCCCAGAAGGACCACTGCATGCACCTGATGCTCGGCCACATCATGGCGGCGGCGGGTTGCCCCCTTGACGACCTCATCGCCTGGGGCGGGGAAGCGCGCTATGAACTCATCCGCCGCCAGCCGATCTTCGCGGCGGTGGAGCGGGGCGATTCCGATGCCATCTTCGAAGAGGCGGTTCAAGACTGGGTCGAGGATGCGGTGGACGCGGGCATGACCATCCTATCGCTCAGCGAGGAAACCGTGGCCAAGCTGGAAGCCATGGGCTACCGCCGCGGCATCATCAGGAAGGACCGTTTTCCCAAGCTGCCCAACGATATCCTGACGATCGATTTCAGCGGTTGGCCGATCTATGTGCGCGAAGACCTGGACGACCGGCTGGTGGGCCAGATCTGCGCCGCGCTGGATGCGCGCAAGCACCTCATCCCCTGGCAGGGCGAAGGGCCGCTGCCGGTGGAACGCATGTGCCGCGACGCGGAAGACACGCCCATGGACGTGCCCCTGCACCGGGCGGCGGAGCGGGCCTGGCGGGAGCGCGGCTATCTCGATTGAACGGCCCGGAAATGCACTAGAGGCGAGGCGGGGGGTTCGCGTCCGCGAGTTCCGTTGGCTGGGGGCCGGCACTTAGGCGTTCGGATGTGTAGGGGTTGCCGTCCCCTTTGGCGGGCAGGAACCCCAATTCGACCAAAACCCACATGGCGCCCACCACGGGGATCAGCAGGACCAGCAAAAACCAGCCCGAGCGCCCGCGGTCGTGGCAGCGTTTGACGCCGACGGCGACCGCCACCCATGCGATCAGCAAGGTGAATACCGTGAAGCCGAAGCCGGTCATCCGGGTCGGCAGGTCGAAGAGGGCGGCCAGAGTCAGAAAAATCAGTCCCGGCGCCATGGCGAAGGACCAATAGGTCTGGCGGCCGACCCGGCCCTTGAACGAAAGAAACAGGTGCCGGTTCACGGTCATTTCTTCCGGCGACGGGTCGAACCACGATTTCAGGCTCGGCTTGTATTCCTCGGTCATCGCTGATGCTCCTCGGTCGGTGGGTCGCTTCGAGGGCGGCCATCGGCCCGATACTATCCGCCGAATGTTAAGAGACCCTTGCCGGTGGATTTATGCTCCATCCGGTCAAATGAGGCAGCCGCGCCGCTTGACGACGCTGATGTCGACGACCCCCTCGCGGGGCCGGCCGTTGACTTTGATGGCGCCGAGCACCAGCCGGCCCCGGCGCTTCCGGTAGGTGGCGGTGATGGTCTTGGCGCCCCTATAGGTGCCGCCGATCACCTGGTTCAGGCCGCCAAGGATAACCGCGTCCACGTTCCTCGGGAAGACCCGCACCAAGCGGCCATGGATGCCGTGGCGCGCCGATATGTCGCGCGCGCGGGCGCGTTCGGCGGCGATGGTCCGGCCCGCCGGGTGACGCACGAAGCCGGAATAGCGGTCGAGGTTGATGTCCCAGGGCACACCCCTTGGCCCGGTTTCCCCATACAGCCGGCCGTCGGGGGTCATCACGGCGTTGCGCATGCCGAAGCATTCCCTGAATTTCCGGTAAAGCCGGTCGCGGGTCCGCTGGTTTTCCGGCCAGGCGATTTCGATGGTCGGCCCCCTCCCGTATTCAAGAAGCCGAAGCAGGGTGCGGCCTTCACGGCGGGTGGCACGGGTGGGGACGACGGTATCGGCCTGCGCGAGAAGCGGTGGTTTCGACTTCAATGCCGCTTTCGGCTTAGGTCTCGGGGTCGGTCTGGCCTTGGGTTTCAGGCCTTGGGAGGTGGGCGCCTTGGGGCCGCGGGGGACCAACGCGGGCGCCTCGGGCCGGGCGCGCTTGGCCGCGGGAGGTTTGGCGACGGGCGGTTGTGGCAAGGCGCGGGCCCGCCGGGGCTGGGTCTTTCTTTTCGGCGGCTTGATCTTGGCCGGCGCCAGAGGCTTCGGCGGCGGCGGCAGCCGGAGCGCGCCCACGCCGCGCCCAAGGAGCTTCGGTGTGGATGGGAGCATCCCCTTGGCGAGCGTGAGCTGGGGCTTGACGGCGGGGGGCTGGGCCGGGCGCAGGTGACGGTCCAAAAGGTATCCGAGAACCACCGCGCTTAACGCCAAGGAGACCAGCACCGACGCCAACGCCGGCGACCCGCGCCGCTTCCCCGTCATCGCTATTGACCGAGCGTGCGGGCGTAGAACAGCTCCATTTCCTCCGACAGCGTGTCAAGCTGCTTGCGCCGTTCCGCGGGCAACAGGGCCGGTTGGGCGGTCTCGGCTTCGGGCTTGGGCCCCGGGATGAGGACCGCCGGGTCGATCCCCCGCAGGATCTCCGCCCGGCGCTTCGCCACCGCCGCCTCTTTGGCACGGCTCACCGGAATCTTGGGTACGGGTGAGGCGCGGGACGCCGCCGGCGGGAGGGGCACGTCCATGGCCGCCGGCTTGGCGATGGGGCCCGCGGGCGGGGCGGCAGGGGACGATGGCCGGACGGCTGTCTCGGGCGGGGTCTGGGTGACCCAGCGCCGGCCGCGCTCGACCACGCGGCCCGCAGCCTGTTTCATTTCGCTCGCCGCGTCATGGATGCGGCCCGCCGCGTTCTGGACCTCGGCGCGGTCCGTGGTCAGCAGGTAGACCAGGGCGGCGGCCACGGTGAGGTTGAAAATCAGGAACTTCATGTTGGGCCTCCTTTACCAGTAGCGCCGAACCAAGCGGCCACCCTTGATGCGGCGGTTGCGCGCATCGGTGACGATCAGAAGGCTTCTCAGCAGTGCCGAGATGGGCAATCCGATGACCGTGGTCATGAAGGCGAGGCTGAAATTGGCGGTCATCTTGCGGATCACCGATTGGATCGTGTCGGGCGTGAGATCTTGGCCGGCCAGGCTGCCGATCCCCAGGCTGATGCCGAGCAGGGTGAAGGTCAGGGCCAGGGTCGTCACCCCGTTGGCGGCCTGGACACCGGCTTGGAGCCAGACCTCGGTGGCCGGGGTGGTGCCGTCGCGCAGCAAGCGGACCCAAGAGAACAGGCAGATGAAGATCAACGACGCCAACAAGAAAACGAAGGTCCAGCCCAGCACCTGACCCGCCCAGTCGGTGATCTCGGCGGCGGAAGAAGATGTCGCCATGGCGGCGAAGGCGAGAGCGATGACGAGGCTGCCCAACAGGAAGCTCACCGCGCGGGAGCCGGTATCCAGGGTCTTGAGCACCGCGCCCACGTTACCGCCTCCCGACCTTGGCGTTCATCAGGCTCTGGGTGGAAACCCCCACCTGATGCATCCAATGGTCTAAAAGCGCCCGGTCGCGTTCGATGGACGCGTGGACTAAGAAGGTGAGATCGTAGTTCTCGAAGGCGGCGCGAACGGCGGGGGAATTGTGGCCGACCAGTTTCTTGTCCCGCAGCACCATGCGCTCTAAGTCGATGAGACGATTCCGCGACAAGGCCACCTTGCCTTGGCGTTCCTTGGCGGACATCTCGGCCGAGAGCATGGCCTGCATCAGCATGGCGCGTTCGCGCTCGAGATTCTCCAGGCTGCCGGCGAAGGCCGAGGGCAGAGGCCCGAGAAGGGCGGCCGCGGCGGCGGCGCAAAGCAAGAGTTTCCGGGTTGACATGGTTGATCTCCGTTATCGGGTGACGAATAAATCGACGGCCTTGGTCAGGCCAGCTCCGGTGTCGGCGGTCTCATTCCCATCGGCGTCTGCGCCCGCCACGTCTTCCGACAGCGCCATGGCGTCAAGGGACACCAGCTTGGCCATGAAGCCGAGGATGGATGCTTCCTGGCCGAGGGTGGCGAGCTCCGCTTCGGCGGCGGCGATCAGGCCGCGCAGATGGTCTTCCTTGCTGAGCCCAGCGGTATCGGTCCTCGCCTGGTCGTTCATGGGATGGGCGCCGATGGCCTGGACCAGCCGCTCGATGGCGGACAGGTTGGCGGCATAGGCGGCGGCGTAACGGCTTTCCCTGCCCATGGAGGAGCGGAAGAACTTGGTGTCCACCCGGGCGCTGGTCGCGTCCAGCCGGCGCAGCGCGGCGTGCTGCTTGTCCACCAGCGCCACCCTTTGCGGGGTCATGGCGTTGCGCCGGTAGCCGAGCTTGGCAAGGAGCCGTTCATAGAGCTTGACCTTGGTGCGTGCCCGCTTCCGGCGCAGGGTCTGGCCGCGCGCCACCAGCTCCAGATAGGCGCGCTTCTCGGCGAGGAAACGGTGCGCGAGGTCGACCCTAAGGGCGCCGTCGGCGCGATCCATGGCCCCTTGGAGGTCCTCCAGGGTCTGATGCTTGAGACCGACGGCGGTCTCGGAATCCGCCATCGCCGCGGCCAGGCCGGATTTGGCGTAATCGCGGTCCACCGCTTTCTTGAGATAGCTCGCCGGCAGCTTGATCAGCCGCTCGCTGGACACCGGCGACCAGCCGGCGCCGTCATCTTGGGCGGCCCGGGCCGCTCCGGGTCCGGCCAATCCCATGGCTACCATTATGATTCCGGCAAGGGCGGCGCGCGGGGAGATCGAGGGGGTGAACCGTCGCATGGCTATTTGTCCTTCCAATAATGCATGCGCCGCATCTCGCTCTTGAGCTGGTCGCTGACGTTGAGATTGGCGAACTCACCGAAGGTCCAGGGCTCTTGGCGGCCCAATAGCGCATCCATGGTGCTCATGAACGACGAGCCGTCGGCGTAGTAGAGGTCGCGGTGGGGAAAGGCGGCCCGGAACTTGTCGAAATTGTCCCGTGCCCGGGCGACGTCGCCGCCCTTCAGGTAGTTCTGGACCGAAAGCGCGTAGGCGTGCATGCGTTCGCCATCGGTGATGCTGCCGTTGGCGCCCGGCCCAAGATTGGCCTCGCATTTCTCGAGCACCCGGGCACTGGCGAGATAGGTTCCCGCGGAACCCGACGCCAGGGCCTTGCTGTCCAGTTCCATGCCTTGGGTCCGGCAGGCCCGGTATTCCCGGATCATCTTCATTTCCTCGAAGCGTGCCTGGCGGAAGCCGATGCCTTCGGCGGCGTCGTTGTCGGTGCCGAGGAAACATGCGCCGAGCGAGAACGTCAAAACGAGGGCGCATGCGGCACGGGCTGCGAGGGATTTCGCGTTCCGTTGTGACTCCATGGCGATGTTCCTTTCGCGGTCTGTTGCAAATTGGGTTATGGAAGGGTTTGACGGGTTTTCCGGGCCGCCACCCGAGGGGGGCGGAAAATCTCCCGCGACCGGGCGATGAAAATGGCGCCTCGGGCCATAGTGGCGATGGCGCGGGACCAGCTTTCCTTTGATGTTGCCGCGCCGAGCGACGCCATCGCCCGGCCGAGGCGCATCCTGGCCCGGGGCCAGGTACTGGGCAGCGCCAGGACGACCAGCCGTTGCACCAGGGGTTGGGCGATGTCCCGGGGCGGCCGCGCGTCGAACTCCAGAGTGGCCCCCGCGTCCAGCGTGCGGCCCGGAATCAGGGACCGGGTCCTGAACCGGCCGCCCGAGCGATCGTGACGGGCGGCGATGGCGGCGATGGTGAGGGCCGCCAATCCCGGATTGACGATGCGATGGCGCAGGTCGCAGAGGCCGGCGGGATTGACCTCCCGCGCCTGGCGCGCCGCACCCTCTTTGGGCGATGGGGCCTTGGGCGATGGGGCGATAAGGTGGCGCGCGATGACGGGCTTTGCGTGATTGAAATTTACGGCGGCGCAGTCGCTGCCCGCCGGTGCCCGAAATTCGATCAGGGCGATGGCCGGCGGCGCGCCGGTGGGGGCCGCGGCCAGGGTCTCGGCATTGGTGGCGGGGCCGTCGGTGGGGGCCCCAGGCGCGGGGGACGAGCCGGTTTGGCCGCCAAGGGGCCAAGCGGCCGCGGTCGCCAAGACCACGGCAAAGACCGTCGCCGCCAGGGCCAGGCCGCCCAACGCGCGCCGCCCGGACCTGAGCGCAAACCCCCGCACTTCCAAGTTTTTCGCGCGCCGTGGCGCGCCCATGGCCGATAGAACATCGTCCAGATGATCCGCCGCCACCAGCCGGGGCGCCTTGTCGCCATCGGCGAAGGCCGCCGCCAGGGTGCCCCGGGCCTCGGCCGCCGAGGGGTCGGGCACCACCACGGTGACGGTGACGCCCTCGGCGATCAACGCCTTCAGCATGGACATCGCCCGGGTCAGCTTGAGCCCGACATCGTCGACGGCGCCGATGTTGAGGTTGTGATCCACTTCACCGGTCAGCCAGAGCGCCTCCCCGGCCTTGTCTTCGGGTCCCGCCAGGCAGCGGCGGCCGGCCAGCAGGTGGGCGACGGCGATGCCCAGCTGCCAGCTGTATCCGCCGCTGATGGGGTGGGAAATGTCCACCCGGTAGGCGGCATGCCCGGTGAGGGCTTCCACCACGCCGGTGGGACGGCGCACGAAGGCGTCGTAATCGTCGCTGATGGGAAGGGCGATGGCCTTGCCGTCCAGGCAGACCACCGAGCGCACCTCCGGGTCCTCGGGCGTCACCCGCTGGATTTCGGTGGGGCCGTCGGTAGTGCCGATATAGAGCCTGAACATCTTCATTGGATGAAAACCTCGGTGGTCGGGTCCCGGAGCGCGGCGACGATCTCCGAATCGGCCTCCAACAGGAGCTGCACGGTGCCATCCAGCGGGCTCGGCAGGGGAACCTTGCGGCAGGTGGAATCGTCGTCGATCACGAACAGGGTCCGGGGGGCCATGGTCCCCTTGCCGGCAAGGTGGATCAGCACATAGATCTGGTTGCCATCGGCCCGCGATTGGCGCAGCGTCATGCGAAAGGAAGTGCCGTGGCGGGTGGTGATGGTGCCGCTGCTGGCCGCCGCCGCCAGGAGGCCCCCGCCCTTGGCCGCGCGTTCCACCAGATGGCGGAGGTCGGCCCTGAGCCGCGCATCGGCGGAGAGCGAGCGGGCGAGAGTGTCGTCCATGGTCATGGTGGGGTCGTTGGCGAAACGGTAGATGTCGTCGAACCCGGCGCGGGGGTGGGAGTCGAACCCGGCGCGGGGCAGGGCGTCGAACCCGGCGCGGGGCAGGGCGTCGAACCCGGCGCGGGGGTAGGCATCCTTCGGGCCTTGGGCCGCCGCCATCCGGTCAAGGGAGTCCAGCGCCACGAACACGGCCTCGGCCAAGCCGTGGCCCTTGGCGGGTCCGCGCGCGGTTGGTTTCATGGGGTGCCTCCGTAAAGAATGCGGAATTGCGTGAAGAAAAGGCCGCGATCGGCGCGATAGCGCCGGTCCCGGTCACCGGCGTCGGGCATCAGGCGGTCGAGCCGCGCCCGGTAACGGGCGACGGCGTCCCTGATCCTGAGGAGCGCGCCGGCGCCGGCGGCAAAGCCCTCGACGATTTCGGGGTCGCCCGCATCGAAGCCGGTGAATCCCTTGCGCGCCATGCGGCGGTGGGCTCTCGCGCAGCGGGCGACGAAAGCGCCCAATTCCGGGCAATGGGCGGGCGCAATCGCGGCTTGGGCGAAGAATTCGTCGCGCACGGCCTGGGCGCCCAACGCCACCACGTTGCCGCGCACCCGCGCGGTCGCGGCCAGGGCCGGCGCCAGAGGACGGAGATCCATGTTGGGGTTGAGGCCGAGCAACAGGGCGATGGCGTCGCCGTGCCGTGCCTTGGCCAACACGTGGTAGGCCGCATGGAGCGCCTTTTCCATATGGGCCAGGGTCTCGTCCAGCATCTCCACCCGCCCGCAATAGCTCTCGTCGTCCGGGTCGCAGGATCGCGCCACCGCCGCGCGCCCATCATCGCCGCGGCGCAGGCATTGGCTGATGCCCGCCTGTACGGCGCCGAAGACCTCGGCCCGGAGGAGGGAAAGGGGCATCGCCAGGGCGGCATCACCGGAGTCCATGATCAGCGAAATGCCGTCGGTCTCCCGTCTGTTGAGGAACTTGATGGCCTTGGCGGGGGCGCTGCCAAGCACCTCGAGGGGGTCTTTACGCCGGGCGAAGGCGGCGCAGGCCGCCATCACCTGGCCGGGGTCGACGCCGCCCGCGTCCCTTTCCGGGTCGATGGGCAGGGGACACGCCAGGGCCTCATGATCGGCCGCGGCGCGAAGTGCCTCGCGTAGATGGACGAAGGCGCGGAACACCGTGCGAAAGGTCTTCCAATCCCCCGCGCCGTCCGCTTTGACGGACTCGGCCTGCCAGAAATCGAAGGCGTCGTCGTCGTCCAGGTCTTCCGGGCGCACCGTGCCCTTCTTTGTTCTGGCCAGTAAGAAGGCCATCAGGCTGCGGCACTTGCGCTGGGCCTGGGCGGTGGGCAGGCGTGGCTTCAGATAGGCGTAAAGCGACCGGGTGATGCGGTTGGCGGCCCGGGCCAGCGTCGCCCGGCTCAAGCGCGGCCCCAGCGCGTCCCTAAGCGCGTCGTCGACCGCACCATAGCCGAGGGCGGCGACCAGAAAGTCCAGCATCGCCGACAGGAAGGGCATGCGGGCATAGGTGAGGGTAAAGGCACCATCGGCGTAGGCGGCATGGATGGCGGTTCCGTCGGAATGGATATGGTCCGCCGCGCCGGGGGGGTTGGTCAGGGCGCGCTCGAAATCCTGGCGGAAGCGCTCAGCGGTAGCCGGACCCTGGTCCCAGAACAGCGATTCGTAACCGCGGTCGCCAAACACACACTGGGCCGCGGCCATCAGGTGGGTCAGCTCAAAGATGGGGCCGGCGTAGGCGCGGCAGGCGATGGCGCGGGCGAGCTTGCCATGGAGCCGGGGCGGGTATTTGAGTTGGCCGCGCACCGTGGCTTCACCCACCGCATCCAGGGTCGCCGCGAGCTCCCCATCCATTTCCGCCCGGGACAGCCGTTCGAGGGTCGCTATGCCGGCCATGTCAGACCCTCCCGCGCCGCAGGCGGGCGCGGTAATGGGCGCGCAGGCGCTCAACCCGGGTGACGTAAGACCGGGTCGCCGGGATGACGCGGGCGTTGGGGAGATCGCCGACCGCCGCCCCGCCGTTGTAATAGGAAAGGGCTAGATCGACCCGGCCGCGGTAACGGTTGAGCAGACGCCTCAGGAAATGGAGGCCGAGACGCACATTGATGCGTGGGTTCCAAAGAAGCGCGGGCTCTATCCCGTACTCAAACCTGGCGGTGGCCGGCATGATCTGCATGACGCCCCGCGCGCCGGCGTGGCTCCGGGCGCGGGGGTCGAAATTGGATTCCGCATGGGCGACGGCAAGGGCGAGGGAGGGGGCGATGCGCATCCGCGCCGCTTCCTCCACCACCAGGGCCCTGATCTCCAAGCCGTGGCTGCCGCGGCCGCCGAAGTTCTCATAGGCGTTGCCGTCACCGGCCCAGGCGCCGACCAGCACCGCCACCACGGCCAATGGCGCGACAACGGACCCGGTCGCCTTCGCCATGGCGGCGCGGGGGCGGGAAAACCTACGGTTGGCCATGATCCCGATCCTCGAGCGCGCGCCGCCAGCGGTGATCCAGGATCGTCACCACCAGGTTCTTGGCCCCGAGCCCCTGGCGCGCTTTCATGGCCGCGGCCATGGGAAGGTCGGGCGGAACGGCGAGGATGACCCGGGAGGCGCGGGCGATGGCCGCCCTGTCCAGGGGGCGGAGCGTGCGGTTGAGATAGCGTTCGCCGTCATAGATGACCAGCAGGTCGCCCTTTTCCACGGTATCGGCGGCGGCGGACTGGGGTGCCGGCGGCGCCAAGATGACCGTGTCCATGGTGCGCTTTTGGCCCAAACCCACGCCCATGGAGATCATCGTCAGCACCATGACGGAGAAAAATCCCATGGCCATGGCCAGCGCGATTTCGGTCATCGCATTTCCTTGGGTGCCGTCGTGCACGTTGGTCTCCCGGTTGGTTCATCAGGCCTTATGAAAGGATCAGAGCGCGATTTCCGCCCGACGCCAGGTTCGGCGCAGCCGGCCCATGACTCCCCTGGTCAGCCGGCCGTGATCGGCCAGGCCATGATCGCGTTGGAACGCACGCAGTGCGGCCCTGGTTCTCATCCGGAGCACGCCGTCGGCGGGCCCGGGGTGGTAGCCGAGCGCGCCGAGCAGCCGCTGGGCTTCGCCGACCGTTGGCCGCGGCCGCGGGTCGGGTCCCGCCAGGGGCGCGATCCCGTTCGGCGTGTTCAGCGCTAAAGAGGGCGTCGCCTGAGCGCCGGAAAGCCCGCCCACATGGCGCGGCCCGGTGGCGGCGAACAGCGTCCCGTCTTCCACGCTGACCGCTTCATAGGACAGCACGAAGCCCGCGTGCTCCGCCCTCAGCCGGCCGACGATAAGGATATCCACCCGGGCGTTGCGCAGCAGATCCTTGACCCGCCCGTCATTGCCGGTGTCCAACTCGCCGATGGTGTCGATCTCCTTGATGATGGACTTGAGCGCCGCGCGGGCGACGAAACGGTAGGAGCGGGATCCTTGGCGGGTGAGCTCGGCCAACAGCCGGGCGTTGAACTCGCTGGCGAGAGAGGGCGACACCTTGGTCTGGTCGCTGGAGAACGGCAGCACCGCGATTCTGGGCCGCCCATAGCCGCTTATGGCGGGGATATCGGAGAATTTGGCCGCGCCGATCCCGGCCAGCAGGCGTTGGGCGAAATGCCTGAATGCACCCTGATCGGCGCCGGGAGCGGCCGCCCGTGCCTGGGCCGGGGCCAACGTCAGCGCCACCGCCATGAGACCGAGAAAAACGGCAAATGCCCACGTGGGTTTCAAAACGCCCATGATTTTCATCTCCTTGTTGGATTCATTGGGTCTTGGGCCCCATCACCACTGCCGTGACGCGGGTCCGGGTTGGGCCGGGCCCCAATGGCGGGCGACGGTAAAACCGCGGCCACGGCGCGAGACACCGGCCGCGATTCCCATATGGCCGAGCATCTTCTTGAGCGCGCTGCCGAGCGCGCCATCATCGAGGCGGCTTCCATAGTCGATCACCCAGTCCTTGGCCCGCCGTACCCCGTGGCCCATCCGCCGGAAACCGGGAAACACCCGCAGGTATTGGCGGATTTCGCTGAGTTCCCGCTCGGAAAATCCGTGAAACGCGAGGCGGCGGGCGGGCCTCGTGGCGACCCTGCGGGCTTGGCGGAAAATAGCCGGCGCTAGGGCCCGGGCCTGCTCTTCGGCCATGCGCGCGCCGATGCGGGCAACGCAGGCCTTAGGGCAGAAAGCAGGCAGGCGCCTTTTGCGCCGGGCCTGGAGGATCCGCGGTGGGCGGTCACCGTTCACGGCGTAGAGCGCCGCGCGGAGCGACATCGCCAGATGGGCGGTATAGGTGCCGGCGCTCAGCACCGGTTTGGCGGAAAGGCCGATCACCACGTCGAGCCGAGATGGCGCGGCGGCGCGGTGTTCCACCGCCACCGCGTGGCGCGCCGTCGGAGACGAACCGGCCTCGGCCATGGCGCGCACCGTCACCCGCGCACCCAATGCGCCGAGGCTCTCGGTCAAGGCCCGCTGCGCCCGGGTGGTGGCATGGTCATCGATCCGGCCGGTCGCGACGACGGTGACGGTCAATCGCTTGGCGGCCCCATCGGCCGCACCGGTGGGGGTGGGGCACATGATGATTGCGGCACCCAGGAGTAGACAACATTCCATACGGCCCATGGTCGATCCCCTTGCCCCCGACCGTGCTCTAAGTGACCGTCCGCCAATTGCCGTCCTCGGCGCGGCAGGCGGTGCCGTGGAGTTTTTCCTCATAGCCGTCGATCCAGCCCCAGAGCGTGTAGTCGCGGCAATCCTCGCCCCGGGCGTTGCGGTAGGTGCGGGTGGGCGTCATGGTGTAGCGGTTGCCGTTATCAATGTTGCTCCATTCCACCGACCGCCCGGTGCGGCTGGTTTCCAGCACAACCGTCACATGGTGCTGGTCGGCCTCGTCCATGGAGCGGCCGATTCTGTTGCCGATGATCCCGCCGACCACCGCACCGCCGACGATCACGGCGGCCTTGCCGTGGCCCTGGGAAACGCTATCGCCGATGATGGCGCCCAGCGCCGCCCCGATCACGGTGCCGAAGAGCGCGTTGTCGCCGCCATGGCGGTGGGGTCTCCAATACCTGTGCTGGTGCCGGTAATGTCGGTGCCAGTTCCGGTAATGCCGGTGCCAGCGCCAATGGCGGGTTCTGCGGTATTTTCGGTAATGCCTGCGCGGTGGCGACCAGCGGCGCGGGTTGTTCCGCCAACGGCGATAGTGGCGCCGCCCCACCTTGGAGCGCCGGTCGGCCTTATGGCGCCGCCTGTACGACGTTTTGTGGAAGACCTTTATTTTGGCGCCCTGATGGACTTCGGCGCGGTTGGTTCGGCGGCCGTCACCGGCCCGCGCGGCGTCCACGGTGAGTCCCAGGGCGAGGAGGCTGAGCGCGGCCGCCAAGGCGGTCTTTCTGATCGACAACATGGCACATCCCTTTCCATCAAGGTTGGTTGATGGGCCTAGTAAACGACAACCAATCTGAAACGTTCCTGAACGCATCATTCATCTGCCGTTCAGGTCGCGGCCCCCTGACCAGGCGTTTCTCCGAACATTGGTTGTTGAACGCGGCGACCGCGCGCCGGGATTCGAAAACGGACCGCGCGGCCGACGGCGAATGTGATAGCGTTGGGACCAGGGCCGCCCTTCGCGGCAGATCGCTAACCAAGGGGTTCCTGGGGCCGATGTCCTTTCAGTGGGATGACCCTCTGTTGTTGGAAGATCAATTGTCCGCGGAAGAACGCATGGCCCGCGACACGGCCCAGGCCTATGCCCGCGACAAGCTCGCGCCGCGCGTCGTCTCCGACTACCGCTAAGAACGCTTAGATCGCGAAATCGTCGAAGAAATGGGCGACCTCGGTCTGTTCGGCGTGACGCTGCCGGAGGGCACCGGCGGCGCCGGCGCCTCGTACGTGACCTATGGTCTCATCGCCCGGGAACTGGAGCGGGTGGATTCCTCCTACCGCTCGCTGATGAGCGTCCAGTCGTCGCTGGTGATGCATCCCATCAAC
>JAPUGG010000113.1 GCA_027292975.1 Alphaproteobacteria bacterium
TCCACCGTGATCTTCGAAACCCTGGAAGAGCTCGAACGCCAGACCGCGAGCCCGTTCGATGGGGTCTATTACGGGCGCTATGGGACGCCCACCACCTTTGCCTTCGAGGACGCGGTGGCGCGGCTGGAAGGCGGGTACCGATCCATCGCCTGCGCCTCGGGTCTCGCCGCCATCGGCGCGTCGCTGATGGCCTTCTTAGATGCCGGCGACCACCTGTTGATGGTCGACAGCGCCTACAGCCCGACCCGAAAATATTGTGAAATCGTGCTCAAGGGGTTCGGGGTGGAGACCACCTATTACGATCCCCTGGCGGGGGCGGAGATCAAGCATCTGTTTCGCCCCGAGACCAAGGTGGTGTTCGCCGAATCTCCTGGTTCCCTCACATTCGAGGTCCAAGACGTTCCCGCCATCGCCACGGCCGCCCATGATACCGGCGCGGTGATGATCCTTGATAACTCTTGGGCGACGCCGCTTTATTTCCAGCCCTTCGCCCATGGTGTCGATATTTCGATTCAGGCGGCCACCAAATACCTCGTGGGCCATTCCGACGTGATGATGGGCGCCATCACCACCACCGAAGAACATTTCCGGGCGGTGCGCGTCATGGCGGCCACCCTGGGCGCGGTGCCGGGCCCCGATGATTGCTATTTGGCGCTGCGCGGCATGCGCACCCTCGCCGTGCGCTTAGAAAGGCATCAACAGACCGCGCTGGAACTCGCTAAATGGTGCGCACGAAGGGACGAGGTCGCGGCCATCCTGCACCCGGCGTTCGCCGATTGCCCCGGCCACGATTTCTGGCAGCGTGATTTCAAGGGCTCGAGCGGCCTCTTTTCGGTGATCCTCGACAGGCATTATCCGAAACCGGCGCTGGCGGCCATGCTGGATCACATGACGCTGTTCAAGATGGGCTACTCTTGGGGCGGGTTCGAGAGCCTGATCCTACCGGCCGACCCGACGACCTTCCGCACGGCATCGGCGTGGCAGGCCCAAGGCACGCTGATCCGCCTCCATGCCGGGCTCGAGGACTTGGGCGACCTGATCTGCGATCTCGAAGCCGGGTTGGCGCGCCTCACCGGGAAATAATCGGGGCCCACCCGGGGACCATCAGCGAAGGGGGACAGGATTACGATGAGCGATCGAGATGAACACACCGGCCAAAAGGCGCTTTCGGAAGCCGGGCCGGCCCTGCTCGCCGCCATCGCCTTCGATGACGACGGCCTGGTTGCCGCCATCGCCCAACAGGCGGACAGCGGCGAAGTGCTGATGCTGGCTTGGATGAACCGGGAGGCGGTCACCGAAACCCTCAAGACCGGCTATGCGCATTATTATTCACGCACCCGCCGGGCGCTCTGGCGCAAGGGCGAAACATCGGGCCAGACCCAGGCGGTCCGCGATTTCCGCGTCGATTGCGACGGCGATACGGTGCTGCTTCTGGTCGATCAAAAAGGCGTCGCCTGTCACACCGGACGGCACAACTGCTTCTTTCGGGCGCCGCGCGACGGTGGTGGCTTGGCCGAAATCCACCCCGTTTTGGCCGCGCCGGAAACGCTTTATGGAAAAGGCGGCGATGGCTCTTAAGGATCGCCGCGGGTTTGCCTCCTGGTCCGTCCTTGCGCTCCTTGGGCCGCTCGTTTGCCTTTGCCTATGGGGCCAAGCGTCGGCCCAAGAACCGTTGCGCATTCTCGCCGCCGCGTCCACCATCTCCGCGGTCAACGAGGCGACAAGGCTGTTCGCCAGGAAACACGGGACCCGGGTGGTCGGCGTCTTCGCCTCGTCGGGCAAGTTGGCCCGCCAACTGGCGGCGGGTGCCCCGGGTGATCTGTTCCTCAGCGCCGATCCAAAGTGGATGAATTGGGCGCAATTCCAGCGCGTCATCGACGCCGGCAGCCGGCGGACCATATTCGGCAACCGGCTGGTCCTGGCCGTGACCAAGGGCAGCGGATACAAGCTCAAGATCACCAGGTCTCTCGATTTACCCGCGCTTCTGGGCAACGGCCGTCTGGCCATCGCCGATCCCGCCCATGCCCCCTTGGGCGCCCATGCCAAGACGGCGCTGTTGTGGATGGGGGCTTGGGGCCGGCTCGCCCGGCGGGCGCTGCGCTTGGCCGACGCGGCCCAGGCCCGGGCGCTGGTGGAACGCGGCGAGGCCAAATTCGGCATCCTCTATCAAAGCGACGTCACGGCCAATTCCTGGATCGAGGCGGCCGGGGTTTTCCCGCCCGAATCCCACCGCAAGATTCGCTACGAGATCGCCCTGACCCGTGCCGCCGCCAAGGACGCGGGGGCCCAAAAATTTCATGAATGGCTGTTGGGAGCGGCCGCCGGCGAAATTTTCGCGCGCTTTGGATTCGAGGTGAAATAGGCGGTGGAGGCGCTCTCGCTCAGCCCCCTGGAAACCGAGGCTCTCGGCCTCAGCCTGCGGGTGGCACTTTGGTGCGTGGCCCTGAGCCTCCCCCTTGCCATCGCCGTCGCTTGGGTCCTGGCGCGCCTCTATTTCCCCGGCAAGGTGGTGGTGGACGGCATCGTGCACCTGCCGCTGGTGCTGCCGCCGGTGGTGGTGGGCTATGGCTTGCTGTTGCTGCTGGGCCGGCGCGGCCCGCTCGGGGCCTGGCTATACGATGTCTTCGGGATCACCGTCGCCTTTACCTGGGAGGGCGCCGTGGTGGCCTCCGCGGTGATGGCCTTTCCGTTGAT
>JAPUGG010000114.1 GCA_027292975.1 Alphaproteobacteria bacterium
CGCGCTCGGTGAACACGGTGATATGGGGGCTGCTGTTCGTCGCCATCTTCGGCCCAGGCCCGGTGGCGGGTATCTGGGCGGTGGTGGCGCGGTCCATCGGCTTCGTCGGCAAGCTGATCGCCGAGTCCATCGAGGAAATCGATACCGGTACGGTGGAGGCCATCGAAGCCACTGGCGCATCGCGGCTTCAGGTGCTCTTGGTCGCTGTGATCCCACAGGTGCGGCCGGTGGTGTTCGGCACCCTGGTCTATCGCTGGGACATCAACATCCGCGAATCCACGGTGCTGGGGTTCGTCGGCGCCGGGGGCATCGGCATCCAGCTTTACGCCTCCATCAACCGGTTCGCCTGGCAAGAGGTGTCGGTGATGTTGCTGGCCATTTTCGGCGTGGTGCTGGTGAGTGAGTTGGTCTCGGCCACGGTTCGCAAGCGTATCACCTGAAGGCCCAAGGAGACTGCCCTAGCAGTTTGCCGGATTGGTGATTCGTCGCCTTATGATGTAGTCACCGGCGTTACGTCTTTTTTTCGCCCCGTCCGCCGTCCGAGCGCCGGCGTTCGGCGGGGTCGTCGGGCGCGACCCAGGCGTCGATCACGTAACGTCCGCCGGCGGCCACCACCTTGCGCCCGCGGGCCAGCGCCGCGGCCAGCTCCTTGGCGGTCCTGGCCGGACCCTCGGCCTCGAAGCCCTGGGCACGGGCAAACATGGCGATGTCCGGCGCCGGGTCGTCGATGCGCAATCCGATCCAGCGGTTCTCCGGCGCCCTGCCGCGGTGTTCGGCGATATGGTGCTGATGGGCCTCGTCGTTGAAGTACGAGTGGTTGTTCATGACCACCGCCAAGAGCGGAATCCGCATCCGCGAGGCGGTCCAGAGCGCGGTGACGCCCATGGCATAATCGCCGTCCCCCAGCATGGTCACCGGAATCCGGCCAAGGTCGCGATAGGCCAGCGCACAGCCCACCGACTGGCCCGGCCCGGAGCCGACGCCGCCGCCGGTGTCGTTGCCCGAAAAATCGAGCGGAGAGCGCCAGCGCGCGGCGAAGCCGGGGAATCCGGTCGAGAAATGGCACAGCGATATCTTGGCATCCCCGCAGACGAAGTTGGACATGGTGAGGTGGAAGTCTTGGGGCATCATCGGCCCATTGGCCCGGGGTTTGGCCTTTGCGGCGGCGCTCCGCGTCCAGTGCCGCATGCGCTTGACCGCCGGCTTTAGGCGCGGCTTGCCGGTCGGCTTGCCCTTGATTCCAAGCTCGTCGAGCATCTGCCCGACGAAGGTGTCGGGATCGGCCAGCACGTTGATGTCCACCGCGGCCAGGGCCTGGTAGTCCAGGTTCCAGCCGTTGTGCAGGTATTGTTCCAGGGACACGTTGATCACTTGGGCGTCGACCGGGGTCTGGGTCTGTGCGTTGCCGGTGCAAAGACGCAGGAACCCGGCAAAGTCGAGCCATCCGAGGTTGAAGATCAGGTCGGCCCGGTTGACCAAAGCCTTGTTTGCCTCCGCCGGGCGGACGCAGGGCGCGGCCACGTGGGAAGGATGTTCGGTCGGGAACACGGCGCCGGCACGCAGATTGCTCAGCACCGCGCATCCCAGCGCCTCGGCGAGTTTCACGCGATTGTCCCAGGCGGACTGGCTGCGGTCACCGCGCCCCAGCAGCATCACCGGCAGCTTGGCCGCCTTGATGGCCCCGATCGCCTTGCGCACGGTGGCGCGGGTCGCCGCCGGCGGCGGTGCGGGCTGAAAACGGTCGGGATCGGGGATCTTGACGCTGTTTTTGATCGGCGTTTCCTGGAGACCGGCGTCGAGACAGATATAGACCGGGCCGCGCGGCTTGGAGCGCGCGATTTGGTTGCCGCGCAGCACCGATTCGATGGCCGCCTCGACCGACTGGGGCTCGTCGTCCCATTTGATGAAGTTGCGGATCAGCGCGCCGTGGTCCTTGGATGAGTGGATCCAGTCGATCCAAGGCCGCCGGTTATTGGCGTCGATGGGGCCGTTGGCGCCGAACATCACCATGGGCGCGCGCCCCTCGAAGGCGCAGAAGATGGCCATGGAGGCGTGAAACAGGCCGACATTGGTATGAATCGCCACCGCCATGGGCTGGTCGGTGACCCGGGCATAGCCGTCGGCGATGGCGACCGAGTGTTCTTCGTGGAGGCAGATCAGCATCTGCGGGTTGTCGTTGCCGAGGTAGTTCACGATGGAATCGTGAAAGCCGCGATAGCTCGCGCCGGGAACCAGGGCCATGTATTTGAAGTCGAGTTGTCGGGTCACCTCGGCGATGGCGTCCGACCCCCAGCCCATGCGGGGGTTGCCCAGCTTGACGGGACGGTCGAGCGCCGCCGTGGCATTGGAAGGATTGGAGGTTGTGCTCACCCTGGGTGTGGCTCTCGCCCTGCGTGTGGCTCTCGCCATGGTTTCTCTCCCTAAAGATTTCCCGGTTGCGCGCCTCCGCGCGAATATTGGTGGATCATAACAGCGACCGCCGCCCCGGCAAGTCCCGGAAGCGATGCCCATGCACCCTGGTTAGGCGCGGTGGGGGGATCAGCCGGGCGAAAGGCGGATGGTGCCCAGCGTAACGCTGTCGCCGAGCTCGAACTCGATACTGTGGGCAGCGAACCCCTCATGGGCCACCTTGACCGTGTAGCCGCCGCTGGCGGGATCGAGGCGGTCGATCTTAAAATCGCCGAACGCGTCGGTCTCACACCGGGCCACGACGTCGCCGCCCTTGATAAGGGTGACGGTGGCGCCGCCGAGGCATTCCTCGACCCCATTGATCTCGCCGGCGACCGATCCGGCGACGACGCATTTGGTGAAGCGGTGCAGGTTTTTGTAAAACACCCGGGGCTTGGTGGCGGCACCTGGTTCCAATTCCTCAAGGCCTTGCTCGGCGCGGATGCGCCGCATCTCGGAATCTTCGACCTTGAGCGCGCGGAAGGCGCCGGTGGGGCAGGCGGTGGCCGCGCGCGGCTCTTCCCAGCCCGCATCCAGAAGATGGGCATCGAAGGGCCAGGCCTGGGGGATGTTTTTTTCCTCGTTCCAGAAGACCACGCCATAGGGGCAGGCTTCCATGATCTGCCTCTGGCCGACCGATTTTTCCGGGTCGATGATGACGATGCCGTCGTCGCGTTTGGTGACCGCGCCGTTCTCCGCCGCCTTGATACAGGGCGCGTCGTCGCAGTGCTGGCACATGACCGGCAGATAGGCGACGTCGACCAGCGGCGGTTGGCCCCGTTCACGGCGCTTGATGTCGATCCAGCGATGCCCGTGCTTGGGCATTTCGGCGGCCACCCCCGGCCATTGGTTGCCGACATATTCGTCCTGGGTGGCCAGGGTGCAAAGGTTGCAGTTGGTGCACTCGGCGACATCGATGATGAGGTTCCACTTTTTCATGGCCTTGGTCCCGCCAGGGGCACTTCGCTGGCGCGCGCCGCCTCATAGGATTCCGACACGAAATCGGGGTTGCCGTCCCAGGCCTCGATCTCCACCAGGGCGGACGACGACGACATGGAATGGGCCTGTTTGATTTGCGAGCGTTTGGGCGAGAGCAGGTTGAGGCAGCCGCCGATATCGACGCTCCGCCCGGGCTCTCCCAGGGGCTGGTAAATGGCCGAGGATTCGTAGCCATGGACGACCCCGGCGGCCAGGCGATTGGTGACCTGGACGGCGCAGATGACGGCGCCCCGGTCGTTGTAGACCTTTGCCAGGTCGCCGGTCTCGAGGCGCCTGGCGGCGGCATCATCGGCATTCAAGCGGATGATCCAGTAGTAGTGTCCCTCGATGAGGACGCGGTGGTCGGGGATGTCGTTGATGAAGCTGTCCTTGCCGTCGCCCTGGGTGTGGAAGGAGTAGCGCGGGTGCGGCGTCAACAGGTGCAGCGGGTACTTGGCGAAACGCGCGGCATCGCGGGGGCCCTCGAAACCCGGCGTGTAGCGCACCACCGGCGGGCGTTCGGGGTCCTCGGCGTCGAACCGCTTGAGGCTCTCGCAATCGAATTCTATAAGGCCCGACTGGGTTTGCAGGCCCTTGAGGTATTCCTCGGTATAGTCGCCCGGCAGCGGGTGGGGTTCCGGCACGTCCTTCTTGCGGCCCTCGGCGAACCAGCGCCACGAGGTCGGGGCGCGCAGTTCCTCGCGTTCCGCCGGCACCACGTAATAGCCCTTGCGGATGAATTCCGACCAGGAGATGAACTTGGACATTTCGGTGGCGTCGAATTGGCGCTTGACCCAGTCGAGCTCGGTCATGCCTTCGGAGAAATAGGCCGACAGCCCCAGCCGCTTGGAGATGTCGTTGAAGATCTCGAAATCGGAGTGGGATTCTCCCAGGGGCTCGATGCATTTGTGCTGGAACACGATGACCCGGTGGTTGAGCTGCATCTGTCCGTGATGGGCGTAACCGCCGAGCCCCGCCCATTCGGAGATGTCGAAGCGCTCGAAATTGGTGCAGGCGGGGAGGATCACGTCGGCGAACTTGGCTTCCCCTTCCATCCAGATCGACTGGTTGACGACGAATTCAAGGTTGGCCGAACGGTAGGCCGCGACCCAGCGGTTGGTGTCGGGCATGGTGGCGATGGCCGAACCGCCGTATTTGTAGAGCATCCTGACCAGCGCCTGGCCCGGCTTGGGGTAGACGATCTTGGTGAACTGGGCCTCGATGGTCTTGCCGTCCCACATATAGCCTTCGGCCTTGCCCTCTAAGATCGCCTCGGGGAAGAACAGGCGCGGGATTTGTTGGCTCGCGGTATTCATGGTCGGCAGTTGCGGCATGCGCTGGAACAGTTCCACCGCCATGGCGGTGTGTTCCAGGTCGCCCGACATGCCGCCTTCGGCGTAGCCCGGGAAATAGAAATTGAGATCGATCGGGGTGCCCCATTGCAGGTTGCCGAAGTTGATGCCAGGCTTGCCGAGCCCCTGCATGGCCATCAGGCAGACGCAGACCCGGGCCCATTGGATGCCGGTGGCGTTGCGGCACGCCCCGCCATGGCCGGTGCCCCAGCCGCCGGCGCCGAGATAGGTGCGCTTGGTGCCCCATTCCCTAGCCAGGGCGCGGATTTCCCGGGCCGGGACACCGGTCTCAATGGCCGCCCACTCCGGCGTCTTCGGCGTGCCGTCGTCATCGCCCAGGATATAGGCCCGCCATTTCTCGAACCCCTTGGTGCGGGTGGCGACGAATTCCTTGTCGTAGAGGTCTTCGGTGATCCAGACATAGGCCAAGGCAATGCCCAGGGCCGGCGAGGTGGTGGGCTTGGGGGCGATCCACTTGCCGCCCAGGAACTGCGCGGTGTCGTTGAAATAAGGATCGATATGGACGATCTTGATGCCGCTCGACTTCAGCCACTGGCGGCGCACGGTGCCCTCAAACGCCCCATAGGCGCCCGAGGTCGCTTCCGGATTAGCCGCCCAGAACACAATCATTTCGCAATTCTTCAGGCAGTCTTCCACGGTGCCGTAACTCTCGCACTGGCCGACGCGCAAGCTGTAGCCCCAGTGGTGCGAGGCCCCCCAATACCAGCCCTCCCAAGAGTCCGGGTTGTGATGGACCTCGGTATGGCCGATGGCGTTCATGAAACGGAAATTGGCGGAAAGGTAATAGCCAATATTGCCCCAGGTATGGTGGGAACCGTGGGAGGAGGCGATGGCGCCGGGGCCATGGTCGCGCTTCATGCGCTTGATCTCGCCGGCGACGATGTCCAGCGCCTCGTCCCAGGTGATGCGCTCATAGCCCGAGACCCCGCGGTTCTGGGGATTGCGTTCGCCGCCGACGTCGAAGTCCACCCGCTTCATGGGGTAAAGGCAGCGGTCCGGCGAATAGATGATCGATTTGTAGTTCTGGCCGTGGGGCGCCAGGGTGGTCTTGCGCGGCGGCGTGTATTGGCGGCCCCGGGCCGAAATCGTCCAGGGCGCGGCGTCGGTCTCATCGAAGGTGATCGGCGTGAGGCGCTGGATCTTGCCGTCCTTGACATAGACCAAGACCGGACCGCCATTGGTCATGGAGGTATAGCGCACGCCGCCATCGGCCTGGGGGATTCCGTACTTCCAGCCGATGGTCTGGGTTGCCAAGAGGGTGCGGGTGAACCAGCTGGTGAGCTCGTCGGGCCCCTCCATCTTCAGCTTGAAATCCTTGAGCGCGTCGATCTGCTCCTGGAAGTCGACGGGCGGCATCAGCAATTGCGCGGCGATCCGCGCGTCCTTGAACGACAGGACGACCTCCGCCTCCGGGTCCACGCCCGCCCCTGATTCCAGGTGTCCGTCGGCGAACCGGAACCAACGGCCCTCGGAGCCGTCGGCGGTCTGCATCTGGGCGGTGAAGTTCACCTCGGCCAAGCGCGCGGCAAACGCCTCATAGCGCCACGCGCAATAGCGGAGCACCATCTTGAGGCCCAACAGGATCAGCGAAAAACGGGAAAACCTCATGACCTTGCTCCGATCATCCGGATGGTGCTCTACTCATCGACGATGGGGTTGACCAGGGTGCCGATCTTGCTGATTTCCACTTCCACCGTGTCGCCCCCCTTCATGAAGACCTGGGGGTCGCGCTTGAAGCCGACGCCGCCCGGCGTGCCGGTGGAAATGACGTCGCCGGCGCCGAGCTCGGTGAAGGACGTGATGTATTCGATCAGGGTCGGGATGTCGAAGATCATCAGGTCGGTGGTGGTGTTCTGCAGGACCTTGCCGTTCAACCGGGTGGTCAGCTCCAGTTGGGCGGGATCGCCGAGCTCGTCGGCGGTCACCATCCAGGGTCCGAAACCGCCGGTCTTGGGAAAGTTTTTGCCGGCCGTCCATTGGATCGTGTGGCTCTGGAAATCGCGCACCGAGCCATCATTGTATATGGAATAACCGGCGATGACCGACGCGTAGTCCGCCGCCTTTACGTGGCGCCCGCCCTTGCCGATGATCACCGCCAGTTCGCCTTCGTAATCGAACATGTCGGAGCTCCGGGGCTTGATCATGGGCTGGTTGTGGCCGGCCTGGGTGTCGGCGAAGCGGATGAACAGCGCCGGGTTGTCGGTCGGCGCGCGGCCGGTCTCTTCCCGGTGGGCCTTGTAGTTGAGGCCGACGCAGATGATCTTGTCGGGGTTTTCGATGACCGGCCGGTAGGTGATCCCGTCCAAGCTTTGGTCCGCGCTCTGCCCATCGGCGGCGGCGGCGGCGGCTTCGAGCCCGTCGCCGGCGATCAGTGACTTGATGTCGGGATAGCTGTCGCCGATCCGCGATGTGAGGTCGACGATGCCGTCGTCGCGGGCGATACCGTAGGCTTGCTTGCCGTTGGCGGTGTAGCTGACCAGTTTCATGTCCTAGATTCTCCTTATTTTGAATTCAAATTCGGTCCGTGATATCGCTCCGTGACTGCGGTTCGCCCCGGGATCAACTCCGCATCCAGGCGGTGCCCCACAGGTTGAGCGTATGGGGTTCGTCTTTCCAAAGACGTACCGCCACGTCCCGGTCCATCAGCTCCATCTCGGCGGAAAATTCCACCATGTTGCCATCGGCATCTGAGACCATAAAGAACAGGTTGTTTCCCGGCCCGTGACGCCCCGGCCCCCAATTGAGCGAAATGCGCAGGTCGCCCAGATGATCGGCCCAGTCGCGGATGTCGTTCCACGACGTGGTTTCCATGGAAAAATGATCGAATTTAGGGACCCCGGTGTAGAACATCGCCTGGGAATGGTGTTCGGGGTCGGAACGCAGGAAGGCCGCCGTCAGGTTGCCATGGTCGTCCTTGACCTCGTCGGAGAGCACAAAGCCGAGCTTGAGACGGAAGTCGATGAGGTCACCCATGTTGGGAGACCCCACCACCGAATGCTGGAGCCGGGCCGGCGAACGATCGGCTATCGCCGGCGCCCCGCCCCGCGGCGTGCCGAACACCAAAATGTTGCCGTCACGGTCGCTGACGGCAAAGGCTTCTTCGCCGAACAGCGGGCTCGGCGAGGGCTGGACGTCGATCCCCTGGTCCGTGACATGGTCGCGAAGGGCGGCCACACGCGCGCGGTCATCCATGGCGAAGGCCGAAAATCCGAGACCGTTGCGCGCGCCCAGGGCGAACAGGAAGCTCCGTTCTGCGCCGGCCAGAAGCCACCGCCCATCGGCGAGTTCCTGGGCGTCGCCTTCAAGCAGGCGCAGATAGAAATCGATCAGCTCCGGCGGGCGATCCGAGGTGATCTCCATATGATGCAAACGCGCGGGCCAGAGCGGTGATTGATCTGTCATGGCCGATTCATTCCCTCGGGTTTGGTTCTCGGTAAGTCCCTGCACGCTCACGGCAATTTCTAATATCCCAATATATAGGATTTCTTTGATAATATCAATATACGGGAATACGTGGTATGAATGTAGTGTTGCCGTGGGGCGGCACGAGGCCGCCGTTCATTGCCGATGGAGTAAATCCAAGGTGTCCAGTCTCGAGAATATGTTGAAGGTCATCGACGCGTTTTCCGAGGAAGCGCCGGTTTGGACCGTCGATCAGTTGGTCGAGGGATTGGCCACGTCGCGGTCCACGATCTACCGTTACGTCAAGGAACTCCGCGAAGCGGGTTTCTTGGCCGCGGTGGGCGGCGGGGGTTACATCCTCGGGCCCCGCATCATCGAGTTGGACCGCCAAATCCGCCATTGCGACCCTTTGCTGACCCTGGGCCGCGAGCTGGTCACGGCAATTCTTCCCCATGTGGGGGAGGGCATCGTCTTTATCTGCGGCCTGCTGGGCGACGACGTGATCTCGGTCTACCGCCGGGAAAACCCCAACAGCCTCGACATCAGCTACAGCCGCGGTCGGCCGATGCCGCTGTTCCGGGGCTCCGCCTCGCGGATCATCCTCGCCCATTTGCCCGAGCGGCGGCTGATGAAACTGTTCCTCACGCACCGGCGCGACATCGGCGAGGCCGGCCTCGGCGGCGAATGGGACGAATTCCGGATCAACCTGAAGGAAATTCGAGAGCACCCCTATCTCTCCAGCCGCGCCCAGGTCGATCAAGGGGTCTTCGCCCTATCGGCCCCGGTGTTCGACGGCTATGGGAACATTTTGGCGAGCCTGACCCTGGCGATGCCCGAAGCCCGGGCCGATACCGAGAGCATGGAGGTGCTCGCCGCCATTATCGTCGGCGGTGCCAAGTGCCTGGGGGGGTCCATCGCCGAGCTTGCCGAGAAAGCGGGCGCCCGCGCCGCCCGGGCTCCCGCGCCTATCAGGCGGGCGGTGTAGGGCCCGGCGCGGCAAGATAAAAACGCGCGGGTTCCGATCATATAAGGGTTGCCCCGAGGCGCCCCGCAGGGCACCTTATCCACTGAGTCAAAACCAAAAAACCAATCGAGAACCAACAGGGAGAGAAAACATGTCGAAGAAGATACTTTCCGGCCTCGCCGGAGGTTTGGCCGCCGTCCTAGTGATGGCCGCGGGGGCCGCGTCGGCGGCGGATTTCTACAAAGGCAAGCGCATCACCCTTTACGTCGCGGCCAGTCCCGGCGGCGGCTATGCCACCTACGCGCGGGCCATCGCCAGGCATTGGAACCGGGCCATTCCCGGCAATCCCCGCTTCGTGGTCAAGCACAAGATGGGGGCCCAGGGACTGGTCGCGGCGAGCTACCTCGCCAACAAGGCCAAGCGCGACGGGACGGAACTCCTGGCCTCCTACCGCGAGGCGGTGACGACGACGCCGCTGACCACCAAGGAGGGCGTTCGCTTCGATCCGGCGACGTTGTCCTATATCGGCTCCGCCGATCAGGGTTTCGGTGTGTGCATCGCCGCCAAGCGGGTCAACATCAAGTCCCTCGAAGACGCCATGAAGAAGCCGGTGAAGTTGGGCGCGACCCATCACCGGTCCCTGGGCTATTCCTCGGCCTATTTCATGAACAACATGTTCGGCACCAAGTTCGAGGTGTACCACGGCTATCCCGCCGGCACTTACATCGTGTTGGCGCTGGAGCGCGGCGAGGTGGACGCGCGTTGCGGCTGGTCGGTGTCCTCCATGAAGGCCATGAAGCCGACCTGGTTCGGCGGCAAGATGGTCAATATCCTGGTCCAGTTATCGCTCACCTCGCACCCCCAGTTGGAGGGCAAGGTGCCGCTGATCATGAGCTACGCCAAGAACGACAAGCAGCGCCAGCTTCTCAAGCTGATCCTGACGCCGCAATCGGTCGGCCGCCCTTATGTGGGACCGCCGGGCCTGCCCCAGGCGCGGCTCAAGTTGTTGCGCACCAGCTTCATGGCGACCCTCAAGGACAAGAAATTCCTCAAGGAGGCGGCCAAGCAGCGCATCGACATCAATCCAGTCACCGGTGAGCAGCTCAAGTCGCTCATCGTCAATCTCTTCAAGACGCCGAAGTCGTTGATCGACGAATTCCTCGCGGTCACCACCAAGTCCGACAAGGTCAAGCTGGTCAAGGTCAAGATTCCGGTCAGGACCGACAAGGTCAAGGTCACGGCGGTCAAGCGCAAGGGCCGCAGGGTCAGCTTCAAGCTCAAGGGGAAAAAGGTCACCGTGAAGGTTTCCAAGTCCAGGACCAAGATCACCATTGCCGGCAAGAAGGGCAAACGGTCTTCGGTCAAGGCCGGCATGACCTGCAAGATCAGTCATCAGGGGAATCGCACCGAGGCCAAGTCGATCAATTGCGATTGATGCTCTGAATTTGACTGAAAACGCGTAAACGGCGGCCGGGCCTGCACCGGCCGCCGCCCGGGGGCGCGGGCGGTCCCGACATTTCCGTTCACGACCGGCGGCCGAAACAAGGAGCTCACGCCAGTGGGCGCCGCAACAGGGGGCCCAAAACAGGGGATAAGTCATGGCCAAGGCAGCGACAAAACGGAAGCCCCGGCGCGTGCCCGACCGGCCGAGCCTGGGCATCAGCCTGGCGCGCGAGCAATGCTACGTGTGCTGGATGTCGGCGCCCGACAACCCGCCGAGGCTGCGCAAGTCCGCCGTCCGCATGCGCAAGGAACACCACGATTACCTGGTCGAGTTGGAACGCAAAGGCATCCTTTTCGGCGCCGGCCCCTTCCGGGACGAACACGGCAATCGGGTGGGCGTCGGCATGCTGATCATCCGCGCATCCAGCACACGGGCGGCCAAGCGTATCGCCAATGCCGAGCCCTACACCAAGGCCGGGCAAAGGGTGATGACGGTGACCCCTTGGCAGCGCAACGAGGGGTGTTTGAGCCTTTCAATCAGATTCGCCGATGGGGAGATGAGCCTGGACGACAGGACCTGGACCCTCACGCCCAAGGATT
The DNA here is from genome assembly GCA_027292975.1 of Alphaproteobacteria bacterium. Taxonomy (GTDB): domain Bacteria; phylum Pseudomonadota; class Alphaproteobacteria; order SMXQ01; family SMXQ01; genus SMXQ01. The sequence continues at coordinate 11,209 of JAPUGG010000114.1, forward strand.
AGATGTGACGTCTCGAAAGGGGCAATGACATTGGTCACCCGAAGATTACCTTTTCGCGGCGCATTCCATCAGCGCTGCTGGGGATCTGGGCGGCGCGGGTCATGACCGCCGAACCCGCCGAGGGCGGCGCCGGGCCCGAGGTCACCCGCGCGGAGATCATCGCCCGCGCCCGGGAGATCGCGCCGCGCTTGCGCCAACGCGCCCCCCAGGCGGAGGAGGAGCGTTGCGTCCCCATCGCCACCATAGATGATTACCGGCAGACCGGGCTGATCCGCATGATCCAGCCCAAGCGTTACGGCGGTCAGGAAATGGGCTGGGACGTGCTGTGCGAGATC
>JAPUGG010000115.1 GCA_027292975.1 Alphaproteobacteria bacterium
TAGCGCATCACCGCCCGGGCCCGGTTGAAGCCCGGCGGCGCGCGCACGCAGGCGCCGCACAGCGCCTCCGGCCCCAGGTCGTATTCGAGCGGAAAGCCGCACAGTGCGCAGAGCGGCGGATCGAGGAACTGCACCCCCTTCCAGCAGCCGGCGCAGAGCGCGGCGGTCCGCGCCACCACCGTCCCGCAGCCCAGGCAGCGCGGCGGCAGCAGCGCATTCAGCGCCAGCCCCGGGAGCGCGCGAAGCCCGCGCGCGAGATCCTGTTGCGACATCATGACGAAAGTCTCGTTCCGGGACCGGGCCTGAGTCAATTGCCCACTCGGCCAGCGTGTACCCCGGGAGCGCATAGATTGACGAAATCGGCGCTTACGCCATAGTCGGGCCATGATCCTACCTATGACCGACACCATCCACGTCTTCGACCGGGCGCTGCTGCGCCGGCGCCGCGACCGGGCGGCGGCGGGCCTGCGCGCCCACGACTTCCTGTTCGCCGAGGCCGCCGAGCGCCTGGCCGACCGGCTCGACGACGTGACCCGCAAGTTCGCCTTCGCCCTCGACCTGGGCTGCCACGACGGCACCCTGTCTCGCGTCCTGGCGGGCCGCGGCGGGATCGAGACCCTGGTGCAGTGCGACCTCTCCCCGGCCATGGCCCGGGCCGCGGCAACCAACGGCGCACCGACGCTCGCAGCCGACGAGGAGGCGTTGCCGTTCGCGCCGGAGAGCTTCGATCTGATCGTCAGCGTGCTCGGCCTGCACTGGGTCAACGACCTGCCCGGCGCGCTGATCCAGATCCGCCGCGCGCTCAAGCCCGACGGCCTGTTCCTGGGCGCGTTGCTCGGCGGGGCGACGTTGACCGAGCTGCGCACGGCGCTGATCGAGGCGGAGCTCGCCGAGGAAGGCGGCGCCAGCCCCCGGGTCGCGCCTTTCGCCGAGCTGCGCGACGCCGGCGGGTTGTTGCAGCGCGCCGGCTTCGCCCTGCCGGTCGCCGATGCCGACCGCATCGCGGTGAGCTATCCCGATGCGCTCGCGCTCATGCGCGAGCTGCGCGCCATGGGCGAAAGCAATACCTTGCGGGCGCGCCGCCGCGGCTTCACGCGCCGGGCCACCCTCGCCCGCGCCGCCGCGATCTATGGCGAGAAGTTCGCCGCGGCCGATGGCCGCGTGCGCGCCAGTTTCGAGATCGTCACCCTGACCGGCTGGGCGCCCCACCCCTGCCAGCCCCAGGCGCTCGCGCCCGGCAGCGCGACCCAGCGCCTGGCCGACGCCCTCGGCGCCGAAGAACGCCCCGCCGGCGACAAGGCGCGGCCGAAATAGCGTCTCTTACAGCAAATCCCGCAGCAGGGGGATGAGCGGGGCGTCGGCGGGGGGCATGGGGTAGTCGGCGAGCCGCGCCGGGCGCACCCAGGCCAGCTCCTGGCCCTCGCGCGCGGTGATCGTGCCCTTCCAGACCCGGCAGACGTAGAGCGGCATCAGCAGGTGGAAATCCTCATAGCCGTGGGAGGCGAAGGCGATGGCCGCCAGGCAACTGTCCTTGGTGTCGATGCCGAGCTCCTCCCGCAGCTCGCGGACCAGCGCCGCCTCCGGGGTCTCGCCTTGGTGCAATTTTCCGCCCGGAAACTCCCATAGGCCGGCCAGCGCCTTGCCCTCGGGGCGGCGCGCGATCAGCACCCGGCCGTCGATATCGACCAGCGCCACGGCGGCGACCAGCACGATCGGTTTGTCCCCGAGCGCGGGCGCTTCCGCCGCGTTCCAGCAGCCGCCCCCGGCTGCGTCGGCTCCGCCTGCGTCAGCTCCGGTAATCGGCATTGATCGAGATGTAGCCATGGGTGAGGTCGCAGGTCCAGACCGTGGCGCGGCCGCGCCCGACGCCGACGTCGACCGAAATTTCGATCTCCCGGCCGGTCATGTGGCGGGCGACCGGCGTCTCGTCGTAGCCGGGCACCACCAGGCCCTGACGCGCCACCTCGACGCCGCCGATGCGGATCGCCAGGCGGTCGCGGTCGGCCTTCTCGCCGGACTTGCCGACCGCCATGACGATGCGGCCCCAGTTGGCGTCCGCGCCGGCGATCGCGGTCTTGACCAAGGGCGAGTTGCCGATCGCCAAACCGATGCGCCGCGCCGCGCGTCTGGAGGCGGCGCCGGTGATCTCGATGGTGACGAACTTCTGGGCGCCTTCGCCGTCGCGCACCACCTGTTGGGCGAGGTCGCGAAGCAGGTCTTCGAGCGCGGCGCGGAAGCCCCGGAGCGCCGGGTCCTTGGCGCCGGCCACGCGCCGGTGCTTGGCCTGGCCGGTGGCGAACAGCATGAGGGTGTCGCTGGTCGAGGTGTCGCCGTCCACGGTGATCGAGTTGAACGAGAGGTCGGCGGCCGGCACGAGCAGGGCCTGCAGGGTCTGGGCCGGGATCTTGGCGTCGGTAAACACGAACGCCAGCATGGTCGCCATGTCTGGCGCGATCATGCCCGAGCCCTTGGCGATGCCGTTGAGGGTCACGGTCCGGCCGCCGATCTCGGCTTGGCGCGTGGCGCCCTTGGGGAAGGTATCGGTGGTCATGATCGCCCGGGCCGCCGCCGGCCAGGATTCGGGCGCGAGATCGCGCTTGAGCGCGCCCAGCGCGCCGATCAGCCGCGCGTCGGGCAACGGCTCGCCGATCACCCCGGTCGATGCGATGAAGACCTCGTTCCTGCGGCAGCGAAAATCGCGCGCGGTCGCGGCCACGGTCTTGGCCACCGACATGGCAATCGCCTTGGCGGCCCGGTCGCTGGCGGCGCCGGTGACGGTGATGGTGATGAACTTGGAAAGGCCTTCGCCGTCGCCGACGACTTGGCGGGCAAGATCGGTCATCACGGCGTTCAGTTTCACGCGGAAATCGCCCAGCGCCGGGTCCCCGGCCCTGGTGATGCGCCGGTGCGGACTGCCGGCGCCGGTCGCCACCAGCAAGACCGTGTCGGAAGTGGAGGTGTCGCCGTCCACGGTGATGGCGTTAAACGACGCCTGGCAGGCCTCTTTCAAGAGCGCCCGCAACACCGGGGCGGGGATTTTCGCGTCGGTGAAGAGATAGGCCAGCATGGTCGCCATGTCGGGCGCGATCATGCCCGAGCCCTTGGCGATGCCGGCGATGCGCACCGGCACGCCGCCGATGCGCGCCGCCCTACCGGCGCCCTTGGGGAAGGTGTCCGTGGTGCCGATGGCCTCGGCCGCCGCTTGCCAAGCGCCCGCCTTGGCCTCGGCCAGCAGGCCCGGCAGGGCGGCGGTCAGCTTAGAGATCGGAAGCCGTTCGCCGATGACGCCGGTGGCCGACACCATGACGTCGCCGGGCGCGCAATCCAGCACCCGGGCCGCCGCCCGGGCGGTCGCGGCCACGTCCCTGGCCCCGGCCCTGCCGGTAAATACGTTGGCGTTGCCCGAATTGACGACGATGGCCCGGACCATTCCGCCCACCATGGCGTCGCGGCACCAGCGCACGGTGGGACCGGCCGTGGCCGAGCGGGTGAACAGGCCGGCCACCCGGGCCCCGGGGTCGAGCACGGCAACCATCAGGTCGGACCGCATGTTGTGCTTGATCCCGCAGGCGGCGGCGCCAAGGCGCAGCCCGGCGATCTTGGGCAGCCGGGGGAACCGCTTGGGCGCGAAGGGTGAGATCTTGGCCATTATCACGACTCTTGGGGTTGGGCACCGAAGGCGAGGCCGGCACCTTGCCGGCTACCTGGGGGACGGCGCGGGCGCCGCCGCCGGCAGGAACCGTTCGATTTTCGCGCCCTTACGCAGGCCCTGCATCTCTTTTTCGACCACCTCGTCGGTCATTTTCCGCTCCAGTTCCGCGCGCACCTCCTCGAAGGGCGGCGGCGCGGTGGCCTTGATGTCCTCGACCATTATGACGTGCCAGCCGTACTTGGTCTTGACCGGCGCCTTGGAATACTCTCCCTTGCGAAGCGCGAAGGCGGCCTTGGAAAACGGCGCCACCATCTGTTCCCTCTTGAAAAAGCCGAGATCGCCGCCCTGGGCCTTGGAAGGCCCGGTGGAGTGGGTCCGCGCCAATTCGGCGAAATCAAGGCCCCGGCGCAACTCGGCGATAATTTCGAGCGCCTTTCGCCGGGTTTTCAGAAGGATGTGCCGGGCCCGGACCTGCGTGTCGCGGACCAGGGATTTGCGGTCGCGCTCATAGCGCCGCCGCACCGCCCGCTCGGTGATCTTACGCTCCACCAGCCGCTGGATGAAAAGCTGCTCCAGAAGCTGCAGTTCGGCGCGGGACCGGGCGCGGAGGTAGGCCGGATCCTTATGCAGGCCGGCGGCGCGCGCCCGCGTCGCCGCCAGGGTGCCGTCGATCAGCTTTTCCAATACCGCCTTGATCAAGGTTTCGCGCGGGAGCTCGGCATATTGAGAGGGAAGATTGTCGAGCGCCGCCATCACGTCGGATTGGCGGATGGCGGTTCCATCGACCCGGGCCACCACCGGATCGGCGGAATTGGCCCCCTTGTTCTGGGCCGAAGGCGCGGCCACAACGCTGAAAAACGCAAGCACGACAAGCGGGACGAGGCGTCCTGCCGGGGCCGGGATGTGGCTGAAAACTGAACCCATGACGGTGTCCTCAAGGCGACAAATGTTGATCAAGGGTATCATGGCACGACCACCGGCGGCCACGGAAAGCGCACGGCCGCCCCGCCCCGGTCATTGACATGGCACCCCAGCGACCCTATCTCTTTTTTCGAAATTCGAGGCTGGCGCCGGAACCCGGCACCCCGGCCACCAAGGACACATCATGTTCGCCGCCATCGCCAAACGATTCATGGGCTCCCATAACGATCGCTTCCTCAGGCGGTTAGAGCCCAATGTCGAGGCCATCAACGCCCTTGAAGCGGAGCTCGAGGCGCTGCCCACGGACCAGCTCGAGGCGCGGACCACGGCCTTCCGGGAACGGCTCCAAGCGGGCGAGACCATCGACGATATCCTGGTGGAGGCCTTCGCCACGGTGCGCGAGGCGTCCAAACGCACCCTCGGCCAGCGGCATTTCGACATGCAGTTGTTGGGCGGCATGGTTCTTCATTCGGGCACCATCGCCGAAATGGCCACCGGCGAGGGCAAGACCTTGGTGGCGACCCTGCCGGTTTATCTCAACGCACTGGAGGGCAAGGGCGTCCACGTGATCACCGTGAACGACTACCTAGCCCGCCGCGATTCCGAATGGATGGGCCAAATCTATAGCTGCCTGGGCTTGAGCGTCGGTGTCATCATCCATGGGCTGGAAGATCACGAGCGCAAGCAGGCCTACGGCGCCGACGTCACCTACGGCACCAACAACGAATTCGGCTTCGACTATCTGCGCGACAACATGAAGTTCACCCTCGACGAGATGGTCCAGCGCCCCTTCAACTACGCCATCGTCGACGAGGTCGATTCGATCCTCATCGATGAGGCGCGCACGCCGCTGATCATCTCGGGCGCGGTCGAAGATTCGTCGGAACTCTATGTCGAGGCCGACGCGCTGATTCCCAAGCTCGACCCCGCCCATTTCGAGATGGACGAAAAGGTGAAGGCGGTCACCCTGACCGAAACCGGCGCCGAGCGCATGGAGGAAATTCTCCGCGAAACCGGCCTGCTTCGCGGCGGCGCAATGTATGACATCGAGAACATCTCCCTGGTGCATCACGTCAACCAGGCGCTGCGCGCCCACAAGCTGTACCTGCGGGACCGCGACTACATCGTCAAGGACGACAAGATCATCATCATCGACGAGTTCACCGGCCGCATGATGGAAGGACGGCGCTATTCCGAGGGCCTCCACCAGGCGTTGGAGGCCAAGGAGAAGTGCCCCATCGAAAGCGAGAACCAAACCCTCGCCTCGATCACCTTCCAGAATTATTTCCGCATGTATCCCAAGCTCGCGGGGATGACCGGCACGGCGTTGACCGAAGCCTCGGAATTCGAAGACATCTATAAGCTCGGCGTCATTTCCGTGCCCACCAACCTACCCTGCGTGCGGCTCGATCACGAAGACGAGGTGTACCGCACGGCGGGCGAGAAATTTGATGCCATCCTCGACCAGATCGTCGTTTGCCATGAACGCCGTCAGCCCATGCTGGTGGGCACGGTCTCCATCGAAAAATCCGAACACCTTTCGGCGTTGCTGAAGAAGCGCAAGGTTCCCCATAACGTGCTCAATGCGCGCTATCACGAGCAGGAAGCCCCGATCATCGCCCAGGCCGGCAAGCCCGGCGCCGTCACCATCGCCACCAACATGGCCGGCCGCGGCACCGACATTCAATTGGGCGGCAACCTGGATATGCGCATCAAGAACGAGCTCGCCGAAATCACCGATGAGGCGGAGCGCGAAAAGGGCGCCGCGATCATCGCCGCGGAGGTCCAAGCCGCCCGTGAGATCGCGCTGGAAGCCGGCGGCCTGTTCGTGCTGGCCACCGAGCGCCACGAGGCTAGGCGCATCGACAATCAGCTGCGCGGCCGCTCGGGACGCCAGGGCGACCCCGGGGCGTCGAAGTTCTTCCTGTCCCTAGAAGACGATCTGATGCGTATCTTCGGCTCCGAGCGCATGGACGCCATGCTTCAGCGCCTGGGCCTGGAAGAAGGCGAGGCCATCACCCACCCCTGGGTCTCCAAGGCCCTCCAGAAGGCCCAGGAAAAAGTGGAAGCCCACAATTTCGACATCCGCAAGAACCTCTTGAAGTTCGACGACGTCATGAACGACCAACGCAAGGTCATTTACGAACAGCGGATCGAACTGATGGGCGGCGACGATGTTTCGGACACCGTCACCGACATGCGCCACGAGGTGACCGAGGACATGGTCGCCCGCGCCATCCCCGAGAAGGCCTACCCCGAGGAATGGGATATCAACCTGCTTCATGAGGAGACGCTCAGGGTGCTCGCGCTCGACCTGCCGCTCGCCGACTGGGCCAAGGAAGAGGGCATCGCCGATGAGGAAATTCTCGAGCGCCTGATCGACGCCGGCGACCGGAAATTGGCGGAAAAGGCCGCGCGTTATACGCCGGAACTGTTGCACAGCGTAGAAAAGGACCAACTCCTGATCAAGTTGGACCAGATCTGGATGGATCACCTCCTGAGCCTGGATCACCTGCGCCAGGGCATCGGCCTTCGCGCCTATGCCCAGCGTGACCCGCTCAACGAATACAAGACCGAGGCCTTCGCCTTGTTCGAAACCATGCTCATCCAACTCAGGGAAAATGTGACGCAGATGATGTGCCACATGGAGATCCAGTTCGAATCTCCCGAAGACCTCGCTCTCCAAACGTTGCCGGCGCTTCACATGGATACTTACGAAACGCGCTTGGATCCGGCCCTGATGGGCGCAGACGCGGGCTACGTCGATGCCGAGGGCTATGGCGACGCGCCGACGGGGCCGGGCACGGTGCGCTATGCCAGCGGCGAGAACGTGGATCCCAGCGATCCCACGACCTGGGGCAAGGTTTCGCGCAACGCGCCGTGCCCGTGCGAATCCGGAAAGAAATACAAGTTCTGCCACGGCCGACTGAATTGACCGGCACCGGCCGCCGCCAAGCGAGAGCACTTTCCGGCCAAATTGAACCATTTGACCGGAAAATGCTCTAATCTAGCGGGGTCTTGCCCATTTCCAGGAATTTTTCCCGGCGCATGGCGCGCAGCGTCCCGCCGTCGATGCCGATGACCTCGTCCAGGGCCTCGGCAATGGCGTCGCCGAGGGCATCCATGGCGACGTTGCGCTGGCGGTGGGCGCCGCCCATGGGTTCATCGATAATGCGGTCGATGACCTTCATTTTCAGGAGATCCTGGGCGGTCAGCCGAAGCGCCTCCGCCGCCTGTTTGGCGGCATCGCCGCTGCGCCACAGGATCGAAGCGCAGCCTTCGGGCGAAATCACCGAATAGACGGCATGCTCCATCATCAGGACGCGGTCGGCGCCGGCAAGGGCAATGGCGCCACCCGATCCCCCTTCCCCGACGATGGCGGAGACGATGGGAACCCGCAGCGTCATGCAGGCTTCGATGGACCGCGCGATGGCCTCGGCTTGGCCACGCTCTTCGGCGCCGATGCCGGGATAGGCGCCGGCGGTGTCCACCAGGGTGATCACCGGCAGCTGGAATTGGTCGGCCAGTTTCATCAGGCGCCGCGCCTTGCGGTAGCCTTCGGGACGTGCCATGCCGAAATTGCGGCGCACCCGGGATTCGGTGTCGGACCCCTTTTCATTGCCGATCACCATCACCGAACGGCGCCGGAAGCGGCCCAGGCCCCCGAGGATGGCGGCATCCTCGGAAAACGCACGGTCGCCCGCCAGCGGCGTGAAATCCTCGATCAGGTGGTCGATGCAGTCGATGGCATGGGGACGATCGGGGTGGCGCGCCACCTGAACCTTGTCCCAGGGCGTGAGCTTGCCGTAGGCCTGGCTGAGCAGCCTGTCCGCCTTGGCCTGGAGCTTGGACACTTCCTCGGCGATGTTGATGTCGCCGCCGGTATCGAGATGCCGCAACTCCTCGATCTTGCCCTCAAGCGCGGCGATGGGTTTTTCAAAATCCAGATAGGTCGGCATGGAACAGCCAGGGCTCACCCGTGAAAACGGGCTTCTAAATGCCCCCAAGGTGAGCAAAAGTCAATTCGCGCGATCACGGCGCCGGGGCCGCCTTAGCGCGGCGGGGACGGTGGCCGCCGGCCAGCGGATGGTGTTCGCCCACCAGCCGCCGCAAGCGGTCTTCCAAGACGTGGGTATAGATTTGGGTGGTGGAAATATCGGCATGACCCAGCAACCGCTGGACGCTGCGCAGGTCCGCCCCGTGGGCCAGCAGATGACTGGCGAAGGCGTGGCGCAGGACGTGGGGCGAGACCTTGCGCGGGTCGAGTCCGGCCTCGGCGGCCAGCGCCTTGAGCATCTGGGCGAAGCGTTGACGGGTCAGGTGGCCGGCCTGGGAACGGGAGGGAAACAGCCAGCGCGCGCCGGGCCCGTCCGCCGCCGCCGCGCGCCGCGCCAGCCACCCCTCCAGTGCCGCCCGGGCGGGATCGGAAAGCGGTACCAGGCGCTCTTTCCCACCCTTGCCCGCCACCAGCAGGAAGGCACCGTCGCCGGTCACCGCCGAACACGGCAGCCCCACCAGTTCGCTGACCCTGAGCCCGGTCGCGTAAAGAATCTCGAGGAGCGCCGTGAGGCGCAACCCCGCCGGCCCCCGATGGCCCTCGGCCGCCGCGAACAGCGCCTCGACCTCGCCCTCGCTGAGGGTCTTGGGCAGGGGCCGCCCCCGGGCCGGGCTGTCGATGGCGGCCGTGGGATCGTCGTCGCGCATGCCTTCGGCGGCAAGAAAACGGTAAAACTGGCGCAACGCCGACAACTTGCGGGCCGACGTGCCGGTTGCCAGCCCGGCCGCCCCAAGCCCCTGGATATAGGCGCGAACGGCTTCACCATCGGCCGCGGCCAGGGTCGCGCCGCGTCGCGCCAGGTGAGCCGCGAAACCGGCGAGGTCCCTTCGATATGCGGCGATGGTGTTGGCGGCGGCGCCGCGCTCGGCGGCCAGCATGTCGAAAAAGGCGTCGAGCCCGGGCTCTTCGGGCAGGGGCAGTGGGGATGTTGCCTTGCGACCAGCCATTGCGTGTTTCCGTCGACCGGGATGAAGGGGCGTCCGGCCCTGGTGCATTATCCGGTCAAATTGAACCATTTGACCGGAGTGTGTACTCAAAGTCCCGCCCCGAACGCGACCTCCAGAGCCAGGGCGCGGGCCTCCCGGGCGAGCCCGATGGCGACCAGCGCCCGCACCACGGGACCGATCGCCGAGGGGTGAAGTTTTTCCGGCGCGTCCGCGCCCAACACGGCGAGCGCCAAAAGAACCGTTTCCCCCACGCGACCCTCTTTTGCGCTGCGGTCCAGTGCCGCCACCAGGCCCGGCGGCGCCACCGCGGCCATTTCACGTCCCGGACCAACGGTCTCCAACCACCCCTCGGGCGGCACCTCGACGCCCAATCCATCAAGAAGGGTCAACAGGAGGGCCCCAGCAGCGGGGACGGCGGTCTCGCCGCCGGCGGCCCGGGCCTTGCGCCAACGGGCGAACATGGCGTGATCGAAGGTGGGCTTGGGCGCTGCCTTGGTGCTCATAATCAGGGTTTCCCGAACCACCGCGGAGCCGGTGCCGGTTACCGGATCGACCACCGGACGGGGCCCGACGGTCCGGACTTTGGCAAGGGCATCGGCGGCCGTGGGACCTTCAGGCGGGGCTTGGACCGGGGCCGCGACCGAACCCGGCGGCAACCCCAATTTCGCTCCCCCGGCCACGCCCGCACCCTCCCCCGCCGCTGCGGCCTTGGGCGCGGCAGCGGGCTTGCGGGCGGCCGGGGCGGCAGCGATGGCCATGAACGGCCAGAGCCTTACTTCCGCGGAACCCAAAGAGAGCGCGCGCGCGCGGCCCATGGTATTGGTCCCGGGGGCATAGGCCGCGGGTTGCGGGAGCCCGGCCGCGGTAGGCCTCGATGGCAAGGAATGCGGGCCGGCCGGCATGGTTTTGGGCGCTCCCGGGCCAAGCGGAGCGCCCTTGGCAAGCGAAGCCCATCGCCCCGCCAGTTCCAAGCGCCCCGCGAAATAGAGCGCCCTCGCCGCCTCGGTGGCAAACCAAGCCAGATCCTCCGTCGGATCGATGCCCTCCAACAGCGGCAAGAAAACGCGAACCGCCGTCCCCAGCCGGCCCTGTGTCCGGGCCACGACGAAGGCCTTGGCCAGCACCTCGGCCTGGGCCGCGGGCACCTTCTGGGCACGGACGGCATGGAAGAGAAGCGCCCGGCCGCGGGGGCCCGACAGCGCATCGGCGTTGGTCAGTGCGGTGGTAAAATCACCGGGGGCAAAGGTCACGGCGTTATAAATTTTTGTCAGGCTCTGGGCTTCGAGGGCACCGACGGCTTCGGCGCGTTCGGCGGCCTCGAGCCTGGTGTCGAGGGCGGCATTGGGAGAGAAGGCAATGGTCCGAAGGGCCACCGCTTCGGCGCCCTCGGCGAGGGTGTCGGAAATCTGCACCCGGGCCACGCGCATCATGGCGAGGTGCAGGGGTTCGAGCTTGGCCGGCACCGTGAATGACGCCTCCTTGTCGCCGCCCAACATGGCGGCCAGAGCGAAAAAGGCGTCGTCTCCTACCCCTTGTTCGCGCAGCAGTTCCGCGCCGATGGAAGCGGCCGCGGTCGCCCCCGCCAGGTACTTACAGAACACCATGGCCTTGCGCCACGACTTGCCCTTGTATTTGACCATGCCGGTCCGCGCCTCGCCGCAGGCTCCGCTGGTGTCATTCATCAAGAACGCGATATTCAACCGGGCCCGGCCCACCGCCTGCTCCTCCACGGTGAGCGGAACCACGCGAAGCAGCGCATTGGCCGACACCACGTCGCCCAGGGTCAGCAGCAATTGGAGGCGCTGCGCGAGCAGGCTCGGGACCGCGCCGCCGGCCGATTGGGTCGCTTTTCCCCGGGGCGGACGGGCGGCACTGAGGAGAAGGCGGCGCGCCAGCGCGCGCGCGGCGGGCAATGTGGCCGGCCGGTCGATACGGGCAAGCAGGCGCGCCACCATGTCGGCCGAGCTCCCCACCCACATATCGACACCGAACCCGCCCGAATTGGCGTCAAGGACGCCCACCGAATTGGGGTCGATCTCACCGAGGGTATCGACGCTGATGCCGCTCTCCTTGGGGCCCCACGTGGGGCTGGCGGTGGCCTCCCGCGCAGGCCCGGCCGCACGCGGCCCCGGCGCGGCATCCCGGGGCCCTGGACGGGACCGTGGCACCACGGGTTCTTGGGCGGGTCCCAGGGGGCGCGGCGCCAGCGACTTCGGCGGGGCAAGTTTCACCGGCGCGTCGGGCGCCGATCGCGGCTGCTCCTGGGCCATGGCGCCGGAACCCAGCACCATCAAGGCGGTGAGCGCCGCCATCAGCCCACCCGGGCGGGCCGCTAGTGTCTCAGCGCAGGATCTTCTCATTGGGGATGACTTTCTCGACCTTTTGCGAAGGCGGCGGCATGTCCCAGGTCGCCAGAAATACCGCGCCCCCACCCAAAATCAGGAGGATCGCTACGGTCAGAACTTTGGAAATGGTGCTCATCGATGGAAAAGACCCAGATGGCCGACAATCACAAGCGTGTTCACAACCACGCCCGTCTCGGTATGCTATTCTATTTACACTAAATTTCGACTGTGGCTAATTTTTGGCAACCTAACTGCTCTCCCCGGCCCTTGCAACAATGGGCGGCCGGATCGAGGCTTGAGGATCACCGGCATGCGCCGCCCAAAGCCCAGAAAGTCCCGATCCCACGCCGTCGGCGCCCTGAAAAGGCCGATCGTTCTTGTGGGGTTGATGGGCGCGGGGAAAAGCAGCATCGGCCGCTTGGTGGCGGCGCGGCTCGGCCTCGAATTCGTTGACGCGGACGCAGAGATCGAAAGCGCGGCCCATGCCAGCATCGCGGAAATTTTCGAGACCCATGGCGTGGCCGCTTTCCGGTCGGGCGAACGCCGGGTCATCGAGCGGCTGCTCGCCGGCCCGGTCCGCGTGATCGCCACCGGCGGCGGCGCTTTCATGGACAATGATACGAGACGACGGATCAAGACCTTGGCCCATTCGGTGTGGCTCAAAGCGGACTTGGAGACCCTGCTCAAGCGCGTCACGCGGCGGGGCGGCCGGCCGTTGTTGAAAAACAAGGATCCCCGCGCGGTCTTGGCCGCCCTGATGGCGGAGCGCGATCCCGTCTACGCCAAGGCCGACATCACCGTCGAAACATCGGAGAATCCGCCGGCGGAGGTGGCCGACCGAATGATCAAGCTGTTGGAAAGCCATCTCGGGGTGGGGCCGCTGGCCCCGGCGGGGAAACTAGGGCCGTCCCACGGCCGGGTGATGGGCGCGAGGGGGCGCGGCCGAGGGGGCGCGGCCGCGCCGCCGCACCCGCCGCGGCTAAGCCGCCGCAACCGGCGCGCGGGCAGCCGACAGGCCAAACCGCAACCCGGCAATCGCGGCTGAGACAGGAGAGGGGCCCGGCCCAAGGGATGATGACGGAACTCAGGACCATAGAGGTCGCCCTGGGTGAACGGTCGTACGAAATTCGCATCGGCCGAGGTTTGATCGCCAAGGCCGGCGCCCATCTGGCACCGTTGCTCGGCGCGCACAGAATCGCTGCCGAGGTGATCGTGGTAACCGACCGTAACGTGGCCG
>JAPUGG010000116.1 GCA_027292975.1 Alphaproteobacteria bacterium
TCGAAAGTGGCCTTGACCATGTTGTAGGGATTGGACGAGCCCAGGGACTTGGTGACGATGTCGTGGATGCCGACGGTCTCGAAGACCGCACGCATGGGGCCGCCGGCGATGATGCCGGTCCCCGCCGGCGCCGCCCTCAGGAGCACTCGGCCGGCGCCGAAACGCCCTTCCACGTCATGGTGCAGGGTACGGCCGTCTCGGATGGGCACGCGGATCATGCGGCGTTTGGCCTGCTCGGTCGCCTTGCGGATGGCCTCGGGCACCTCACGGGCCTTACCGGCGCCGTAGCCGACCCGCCCCTTGGTGTCGCCCACCACCACCAGGGCCGCGAAACCGAAGCGGCGCCCGCCCTTCACCACCTTGGCGACGCGATTGATGCTCACCAGCTTATCGACCAGCTCGCTATCGGAGTTGTCCTGTGCATGCCTGCTCGGTCTGCGTGCCATACCCGGCCCCTTTAAAATTTCAATCCAGCTTCGCGGGCGGCGTCGGCCAGCGCCTTGACCCTGCCGTGGAACATATACCCGCCACGGTCGAAGACCACGGCCCCGACGCCGCTCGCCTTGGCGCGGGCGGCGATCAGCTTGCCGACCTCCGCCGCGGCGTCACGGTCGGCACCGGTCTTGGCCTTACCCTTGATATCCTTGTCCAGTGTCGAGGCCGCGGCAAGGGTCACGCCCTTGGCGTCATCGATGACCTGGGCATAAATGTGCTTCGACGAACGGAACACGCTCAGGCGCGGCCACTTGGTCTTGCGGTTGAGCCTCGCCCGCACCCTGCGTTGGCGACGTTGGAACAGATCTTTTCTGGTCAACATGATCCCTCAGTCCTACTTCTTCTTGCCTTCCTTGCGGCGGACGTATTCGCCCTCATAGCGCACGCCCTTGCCCTTGAAAGGCTCGGGCGGCCGGAAGGCCCTGATCTCCGCGGCCGCCTGGCCGACCCTCTGGCGGTCGGCGCCGCTGATTTCGATGGCGGTCGGCCGCTCGCACTTGATGGTGATCCCCTCGGGGATCGGAAACTTGATGTCGTGGGAATAGCCCAGTTGCAACACCAGGGTCTTGCCGTCCAATTGGGCGCGGTAACCGACGCCCTGGATCTCCAGTTTCTTGGTGAAACCGTTGGCGACGCCGGTCACGACATTGCTGACCAGAGTCCGGCTCATGCCCCACATGATCTGTGCCCGCCTGCTGTCGTCCCGCGGCAGAACGGTGATGGCGTCGTCGGCCAGCGCGACCTCGACCTCGTCCACCAGGACCACCTTCAGCTCCCCAAGCTTGCCCTTGGCGGAAACCTCCTGACCGGCGATGTTGACGGTGACGCCGTCGGGAATCGGAACCGGATGCTTGCCGACACGCGACATGTTGAACTCCTTCGAACCTCGTGGCTCAGACGTTCCCTAGAACACCTGGCCCTAGAACACCTGGCAAAGAACCTCGCCGCCGACATTGGCCTCCCGGGCCTCGTTGTCGGACATGACGCCCCGGGGCGTCGACAACACGGCGATCCCGAGGCCATTGAACGGCCGGGGCAGATCCTTGATCTTCGAATAGACCCGGCGGCCCGGCTTGGAGACGCGCTTAATGGTCCGGATCACGGGCTCGCCCTCATGATACTTGAGTTCGATCTTGATCTCGGCCAAACCCGGCGAGACCTCGTGGCGCTCGAAACCACGGATATATCCTTCCTTCTGCAGCACCTCCAACACGTTGGCCCGCAGGTTGGAGGCCGGCGTAACAACGCTGGCGAGTTTCCGGTTCTGGGCGTTCCGGATACGTGTCAGCATATCCCCAACGGGGTCGTTTATTGCCATACCCTAGATCTCCTTACCCTACCAACTCGACTTGACCATGCCCGGAATCTGGCCGTGGGAGGCCAATTCACGGAGCGCGATGCGGCTCATGCGGAATTTTCGGTAAACCCCACGCGGCCGGCCGGTAATTTCGCACCGGCGCTGGACGCGCACGGCGGCCGAATTCCTTGGCAGCTCGGCGAGCTTGAGCCGCGCGGCAAACCGCTCCTCGGCGGGCAGTGATTTGTCGCACGCGATCGCCTTGAGTTTGGCGCGGCGCGCGCTGAATTTGCGCACCAGTCTCTGGCGCCTTTTGTTCTTCTCGATGGCAGCGATATTCGCCATAAAAAGAAACCTCCGTCTTGCACGCTTCCCGCCGGTCAGTCGCCGAACGGAAAATCGAATCCTTTGAGGAGAACCTTGGCTTCCTCGTCGGAAGTGGCCGTGGTGACGATGGTGACGTCCATCCCACGGATCTCGTCAATCTTGTCGTAATCGATCTCCGGGAACACGATCTGTTCCTTGAGACCAAGGGAATAATTCCCCCGGCCGTCGAAACTCCGCGCCGAAAGCCCCCGGAAATCGCGCACCCGCGGCAGGGCAATGGTGACAAGGCGATCGAGGAATTCATACATCCTGGTGCGCCTTAGGGTCACCTTGCAGCCGATGGGCATACCTTCGCGCAGTTTGAAGTTGGCGACGGATCTCTTGGCCCGCACGATGATCGGTTTCTGGCCGGTGATGGCGGCGAGCTCGCCGGCCGCCGAATCGAGCTTCTTGGAATCGGCAATGGCCTCGCCGACGCCCATATTGACGACGATCTTGGTGAGCTTCGGCACGCCCATGCGGTTGGGGTAGGCGAACTCCTCCTGAAGCTGCTGCCTGACGACGGAGTCGTAATGCCGCTTCAGCTTGGGCACGTAGTGTTCGCTGGCATCGGCCATCAGTGCTTCCTCACAAACTTCCCCAACCCGCTCTCGAGCCCGTTCAATCGTCGATCACTTCGCCGGACCGCTTGGCGACCCGAACCTTGCGCCCACCGTCGAGCACCTTGAAGGTGACCCTGGTGGGTTTTCCCTCCTTGGGGTCGATCAAAGCCACGTTGGACACGTGGATCGCCGCTTCCTTGTCGACGATGCCGGGCAGCTGGCCCTGGCCGCCGCGGAAGTGGCGCTTGACCATGTTCACCCCTTGCACGATGACGCGGTCCTTGGCGGTGACGACCTTGAGCACGGCGCCCTCCTTGCCCTTGTCCCGGCCGGTGAGAACCATCACCGTATCGCCCTTCCTGATCTTCTTCATGGCACCAATCCATAACTTCCTTGAACCCCGGGGCCTAAAGCACTTCCGGCGCGAGAGAGATGATCTTCATATAGCCCTTGCCGCGAAGCTCGCGGGTGACCGGACCGAAGATGCGGGTTCCGATGGGCTCGCCCTGGCCGTCGATTAGGACGGCGGCGTTGCGGTCGAATCGGATGGCGCTGCCGTCGGCGCGGCGGATTTCCTTGGCCGTGCGCACGATGACGGCGCGCTGGATTTCGCCCTTCTTGACGCGGCCCCTGGGAATCGCCTCCTTGACGGTCACGACGATGACGTCGCCGACCCCCGCCGACATGCGTCTGGAGCCTCCCAGCACCTTGATGCACTGGATACGGCGCGCGCCGGAATTGTCGGCCACCTCCAGGTTGGTTTGCATCTGGATCATCGGATCAACCCTTTCCCAACAAACCGGCGCGCCTCAAGCGTCCCCAGTCAAAACCTGCCAACGCTTGCGCTTCGAAATGGGGCGGCATTCCTCGATGCGGACCCGGTCGCCCACCTTGCAGGCGTTGTCTTCGTCATGGGCGGCGAATTTCTTCGACCGCATCACCACCTTCTTGACCAGGGGATGCATGAAGCGGCGCTCGACACGCACCACCACTGTCTTATCGCCCTTGTCCGAAATCACCGTGCCCTGCAAAACCCGCTTCGACATAGTCTTCCTCGTCCCCGCCGCGTTCACGCGCCCTTGGCGGCGGTTGCGTTCAATACCGTCTGGATGCGCGCGATATCTCGGCGCACCTGGCGCACCCGCGCGGTATTCTCCAATTGACCGCTGGACGCCTGAAAACGGAGGTTGAAGGCCTCCTTCTTGAGGACCAGCAGTTCGGTGGTCAATTCGTCGTGGCTCTTGGCCCGGACGTCGGCGGCTTTCATCCCTAACCCTCCCCACCCAGGCGGGCCACGAATTTGGTGCGGATCGGCAGCTTGGCCGATGCCAGTTCCAGGGCTTGCCTGGCGACCTTCGGATCGACGCCATCGATTTCGAACATGATGCGCCCGGGATGGACCCGGCAGGCCCAAAATTCGGTCGTGCCCTTGCCCTTGCCTTGGCGGACCTCGGCCGGTTTCTGACTGACCGGCAGGTCGGGGAACAGCAGGACCCAGACGCGGCCGGCCCGCTTCATGTGCCGCGTGATGGCGCGCCGCGCCGCCTCGATCTGGCGCGCCGTGATGCGCTCCGGCTCCATCGCCTTGAGGCCGTAGGACCCGAAATTGAGCCGCGTGCCGCCCTTGGCGGCGCCGTGAATCCGGCCCTTATGGGCCTTGCGGTATTTGGTTCGCTTCGGTTGCAGCATCTCTTCTCGGCCCTTGAGCTACGATATCGGCATGTTGGGCCCGCGCGGCGCCCCGGTTCCGGTCCGTCCAACCTGCTGTTCCATGGCTTTCTTGTCCTGGGCCATGGGATCATGGGCCATGATTTCACCCTTGAAAATCCAGACCTTGACGCCGCACGCGCCGTAGGTGGTCCGCGCGGTGATCGATCCGTAATCGATGTCCGCCCGCAAGGTGTGAAGCGGCACCCGGCCCTCGCGGTACCATTCGGTCCTGGCGATCTCGGCGCCGCCGAGCCGGCCCGCGCAGTTGATGCGAATGCCTTCCGCGCCCAGACGAATGGCCGACTGCACCGCCCGCTTCATGGCGCGGCGGAAGGCGATCCGGCGCTCCAGCTGCTGGGCGATATTCTCGGCCACCAGCTGGGCATCGATCTCCGGCTTGCGGATTTCGACGATGTTGAGATGAACCTCCGCATCGGTCAGTTTGGCAACCTCGGTCCGCAATTTCTCGATATCGGCGCCCTTCTTGCCGATCACCACGCCCGGCCGGGCCGTGTGGATGGTGATGCGTGCCTTCTTCGCCGGCCGCTCGATGACGACCTTGGACACGCCGGCCTGGGACAGGGTCTTGAGCAGATAATTGCGGATACGGATATCCTCGTGCAGGAGATCGCCGTATTCTTTGTCGGCGTACCAACGTGAATCCCAGGTGCGGTTGATGCCGAGCCGAAACCCGATCGGATTGACCTTCTGACCCATTACGAATTCTCCTCGCTTTCCCGGACCACCACCTTGAGGTTGGAGAATGGCTTTTGGATGCGGCCCGCCCGGCCCCGGGCGCGGGCACGAAAACGCTTCAGGACCATTGCCTTGCCCACCGACGCTTCGGCCACGTAGAGCCGGTCGACATCGAGCTGATGATTGTTTTCCGCATTGGCGATCGCCGATTGCAGGACTTTTTTCACGTCCTTGGCGATGCGCTTGGACGAAAAGGAGAGATCGGCCAACGCCGCCTCGGCGGGTTTGCCCCGGATCATGCCGGCGAGGAGGCCCAATTTCTGGGGGCTCACGCGGATCAAGTGGCCGTAGGCCATGGCCTCGTCCTCGGTGACCCGGCGGGGATTTTTTTTCTTGCCCATGGCGTTCTCCTAGCCCCTCCGCGCGCGCCGGTCGGCGGCGTGGCCGTAAAAGGTTCGGGTCGGCGAGAATTCGCCGAACTTGTGGCCGATCATGTCTTCGGTGACGAGAACGGGGATGAACTTATGGCCGTTATGAACACCGAAGGTCAAGCCCACGAACTGGGGCAGAACCGTCGACCGCCGCGACCATGTCTTGATGACCTCGCCCCTGCCCGAACCGCGCGCGGCCTCCGCCTTCTTGAGCAGATAGCCGTCCACAAACGGACCCTTCCAAACCGATCGTGCCATGATGCGTTCCTTACCTTCTCTTCCGTGCCCGGTGGCGGCTACGGATGATCAGCCGGTTGGACGACTTCTTCTTGCCCCGCGTGCGCGCGCCCTTGGTGGGCTTGCCCCAGGGCGTCACCGGGTGGCGTCCCCCCGAGGTGCGGCCCTCGCCGCCGCCATGGGGATGGTCGACCGGGTTCATGGCGACGCCACGCACCACCGGACGGCGGCCCAGCCAACGCTTGCGGCCGGCCTTGCCGAGATTGATATTCTGTTGGTCGGGGTTGGACACGGCGCCGATCGACGCCATGCATTGTTCGGGTACCATGCGCACCTCGCCGGAACCCAGCCGCAACTGGGCGTAACCGGAATCCTTGCCGATCAACTGCACGTAGGTCCCCGCCGAACGCGCGATCTGTCCGCCCCGGCCCGGCTTCATTTCCACGTTATGGACGATGGTGCCGACGGGAATGTTGCCCAACGGCATGGCGTTGCCGGGCTGCACGTCGACTCGTTCGCCGGAGATGACCTTGTCGCCCGGGCCCAGGCGCTGGGGCGCCAGAATATAGGCGAGTTCGCCATCGTCGTACTTGATCAGGGCGATGAACGCGGTGCGGTTGGGATCGTATTCCAGCCGTTCCACGGTGGCCTCCACATCGAATTTCCGGCGCTTGAAAGCGACCAACCGATAACGCCGCATGTGGCCGCCGCCGCGATGCCTATTGGTGAACCGCCCGGCATTGTTGCGGCAGCCGGATCGCGTCTTGCCCTCGGTCAGGGCCTTAATGGGCTTGCCCTTGTGCAGCTCCGAGCGATCCACCAGCACCAACTGACGCAGGGACGGCGTGGTCGGATTGAAGGTCTTCAGTGCCATCTTTCTTTCCCCGCCGCGCCTTCTTAAAGACCGGAGGTGACGTCGATGGAATCACCCTCCACCAAGGTCACGATCGCCTTCTTGGTATCAACACGCTTGCCCAGCCGTCCACGGAACCGCTTGACTTTTCCGGCCTGGCGCAGGGTGTTGACGGCCAACACCTTGACATTGAACAGTTTCTCCACGGCCACGCGGATCTCGGGTTTGGTGGCGGTCATCGGCACCCGGAAGGTCACCTGGTTGTGCTCCGAACCCTGGGTGGATTTTTCCGTGATCACCGGCGCCAGGATAAGATCGAACTTCCCGCCCTCGCCGACGCGGACGTCCTTTGCGCTCAGCCGCTTGGTCATTTCAACCGCGCCTCCAACGCGCTCACCGCCTGCTTGGTCAGGACCAGGGTCTGGCTCTGCAGGATGTCGTACACATTGGCGCCGGCGCTGGGCAGCACGTCGATGCCCGGGATGTTCCGCGCCGCCCTGGAAAAGCCCGCGTCGACCTCGCCCCCGTCGATGATCAGCACCTTACCCCAGCCGAGCTTGCCGAGCCTTTGTGCCAAGGCCTTGGTCTTGGAGTCCGTGGCCTTGGCTTGGTCCAGCACCACCAACTCGCCCGCCGCCTGCTTGGCCGAAAGGGCCGATCGCAGGGCCGCCTTGCGGACCTTCTTAGGCAGCTTGTGGGCATGGGAGCGCACCACCGGACCGAACATGGTGGCGCCGCCCCGGAATTGGGTCGACCGCAGGGACCCCGCGCGCGCGCGGCCGGTGCCCTTCTGGCGGTGGGGTTTGGCTGTGGTGCCGCGGATTTCCGAAACGACCTTGACCTTGTGGGTGCCGGCACGCCGCTTGGCCCGCTGCCATTCCACGCAACGCTGCAACAGGTCGCGCCGGACCTCGGCGCCGAAGACCTCATCGGCGAGATCGATGGAGCCGACGTTCTTGGCGTCCAGATTTATGACATCGACCTTCATCGGGCTCAGTCCTTCTTGTCCTCAGCGTCGTCGCCAGTGGCCGCGTCATCGCTGGGCGCGTCCTCTGCGGGGACCTCCTCGGCCGCGGCCTCTTCGCTTGCCGGCGCCGCCCCGGTACCCGCCGGATAAGGGGCATCAACCGGGCGCACCCGCTTGACCGCGTCGGAAACCAGCACGAACCCGCCCTTGGCGCCGGGTACCGCGCCGCGGATCAGGATCAATCCCTCCTGGTCATCGGTGGAGAACACTTGAAGGTTCTGTACCGTCACCTGCCGGTCGCCCATGTGCCCGGCCATCTTCTTGCCCTTGAAGACGCGGCCCGGATCCTGGCTGTTGCCCGTGGAGCCGTGCGCGCGATGGGAGACGGAAACACCGTGGCTGGCCTCGAGGCCGGCGAAATTATGACGCTTCATTGCGCCGGCGAAACCCTTGCCGATGGAGATGCCGACCACGTCGACCATCTGCCCGGCGACGAAATGGCTGGGCTTGATCTCGGTTCCCACTTCGACCAGGGCATCCTCGGCCACGCGGAACTCGGCCAGGCGGCGCTTGGGCTCGACCTTGGCCTTGGCGAAATGGCCCCGCTGGGGCTTGGCGACGTTCTTGACCTTGGCGGTGCCGATGCCCAGCTGCAGCGCACAATAGCCGTCCCTTTCCGGGGTTTTCTGGGCCACCACCTGGCAATTATCCACCCTGAGCACGGTCACCGGCACGTGCCGGCCGTCCTCGGCAAACAGCCGGGTCATGCCCATCTTTTGTGCGATCATTCCAGTGCGCATGGCAGCTTCCACGATCTTTCCAACGCTCCCCCGCTTAGAGCTTGATCTCGACGTCGACGCCGGCGGCAAGGTCGAGCTTCATCAACGCGTCCACGGTCTGGGGTGTCGGATCGATGATGTCCAAGAGCCGCTTATGGGTACGGACCTCGAACTGTTCGCGGGACTTCTTATCGACGTGAGGCGACCGTAGGACGGTGAATTTCTCGATCCGGGTCGGCAGCGGAATGGGGCCGCGGATCTGGGCACCGGTCCGCTTCGCGGTGCCGACGATCTCACTGGTGGACTGGTCCAGCAGGCGATGATCGAAGGCCTTCAACCGGATACGTATGTTTTGGTTTTCCATTGTTCCTTGTCCTGTACTTTCTCTTCGCTCACCCGCGCGCCCTAAGTGGGGGCAAACCTATTCGATGATCTTGGCGACGACGCCGGCGCCCACCGTGCGCCCGCCCTCGCGGATGGCAAAGCGCAAGCCCTCGTCCATGGCGATGGGCTGGATCAGCTCCACGCTCATGGACACGTTGTCCCCCGGCATCACC
>JAPUGG010000117.1 GCA_027292975.1 Alphaproteobacteria bacterium
CATCCTTTTAGTGCTCAAACTTGGCGTGACCGCGCTTTGCCTCGGCGCCGGCTTCGGCGGCGGCGTGTTCAGCCCGTCGCTGGTGATGGGGGCGCTGATGGGCGGGCTGGTCGGCGGGCTTGCCACCCTGGCCGTGCCGGAATTGTCTTCCGGCGCCGGCACCTACGCCATCGTCGGCATGGGCGCGGTGGCAGGCGCCGTCCTGGGCGCGCCCATTTCCACCATCCTCATCATCTTCGAACTGACGTCCAGTTTCACCCTGACCATCGCCGTCATGGTGGGGGTGGTGATCGCCTCGGTGATCACCCAGGCGGTGGTGGGCCGGTCGTTCTTCACCGTGCAATTGGAACGCCGCGGCATCCGCATCGACGGCGGGCGCGAAATCACCCTTTTAAAGTCGCGCAAGGTGACGGAGATCATGGAGAGCGGATTCGAGACCGTGGCCGGCGACCAACCCCTGTCGACGATCCGCGAAAAATTGCACCGGGCGCCCGATGGGGAACTGTTCGTGACCGGCGGCCATGGCGCGCTCACCGGCACCATCACCCTGGCGGACCTGTCCGAGGCCGCGTTCGACACCTCCTATGACGCCCTGCTCAACGCCGGCGAGGTGGCCAGGGCCGATCCGCCGGTCCTGGCCCGGGACGCCAATCTGGAGGACGCGCGCGCATTACTGGACCAAAGCCATGAGGATCGACTCGCCGTGGTGGACGACCTGGATTCCATGGTGATGGTCGGCTACCTGCGCGGCCGCGATATCATCGACGCCTACAACCAGGCCCTGATGCAGGCCCGCGCCGAGGAGCGCGGCGAGGCGTAATTCGCCGCATGTGCTATAACGCCGCCATGTCCGATCCCTTCGATCTAACCGGCGCAGCTCCCGAACCCGGGCCCCAACCGGGGGCTTCGCCCCGCGCCGAACCCGGCGCGGATTCCCCGCCCCAGCCCGGCGCAACCGAGGCCGCCGCGCCCTTTCTCGACGCGCTCAACGCCCAACAGCGCGAAGCGGCCGAGAGCCTCGATGGCGCGGTTCTGGTGCTGGCCGGGGCGGGCACCGGCAAGACCAGGGTGTTGGTCACTCGCCTCGACCATATCCTGGCCGCGCGCCGCGCCTTCCCCGGCCAAATCCTGGCTGTGACCTTCACCAACAAGGCGGCCCGGGAAATGCTGGAACGGGTCACCGGCCTGATCGGCGGCGCCGCCGAGGGGTTGTGGCTCGGCACCTTCCATGCGATCTGCGTGCGTATCTTGCGGCGCCACGCGGAAGCAGTGGGGCTCAAGCCCAATTTCACCATCTTGGACACCGACGACCAGTTGCGTCTCCTCAAGCAGGTGATGGAGGCGGCCAACCTGGACACGCAGAGATGGCCGCCCCGGGGCCTGTTGGCGGTGATCCAGCGT
Source organism: Alphaproteobacteria bacterium (assembly GCA_027292975.1). Lineage (GTDB taxonomy): Bacteria > Pseudomonadota > Alphaproteobacteria > SMXQ01 > SMXQ01 > SMXQ01. Next base: position 1,402 of record JAPUGG010000117.1, read on the forward strand.
TGGAAGGACCGCGGGCTCGGCCCGGACAGGGTGACGGCGGCCGAGCAGAGCGATTTCGCCGCCGGCCGTGCGCTCGCGCTCTACGATCTTTACCAGGGCCGGCTCAAGACCCTGAATGCCTGCGATTTCGGCGATCTGTTGCTTCATTGCCTGACCATTTTCGCCGGCCACGCGGACGTGCTCAATGATTACCAGCGCCGCTTCCGCTTCATCCTGGTCGACGAATACCAGGACACCAACGTCGCCCAATACCTGTGGCTTCGGCTGCTGGCCCAGGGCGGCGGCAACATCTGCTGCGTCGGCGACGACGACCAGTCGATCTACGGTTGGCGCGGCGCCGAAGTGGGCAACATCCTGCGCTTTGAGAAGGATTTCCCCGGCGCCAAGGTGATCCGGCTGGAACGCAACTACCGTTCCACCCCGCAGATCCTGGCCGCCGCCTCGGGGCTGATCGCCCACAATGCCGGGCGGCTCGGCAAGACGCTGTGGACCGAGGGCGATGACGGCGCAAAGGTCCGCGTCAGCGGCGTCTGGGACGGTGAGGCCGAAGCGCTGAGTGTGGCCGAGGAGATCGAGTTCTTGACTGGCGGGGGAATTTCGGCCGACGAGATCGCCGTGTTGGTCCGAACCGGCTCACAAACCCGTGCCTTCGAGGAGCGCTTCCTTTCCTCAGCCATTCCCTACCGGGTGATCGGCGGTCCGCGTTTCTACGAGCGCCGGGAGATCCGCGACGCGGTGGCCTACCTGCGCGTCATCGCCCAAGCCGACGACGGCCTGGCGTTCGAGCGCATTCTCAATGTGCCCAAGCGCGGGCTCGGCGGGGCGAGCATTGCGGCGATCCACCGCGCGGCGCGGGCCGAGGGCACGGCGCTGACCACGGCGGCCGCCGCCCTGGTGGGGACCGATGAGCTCCGCCCCCAGGCGCGGCGTCAGCTTACCGGGTTGCTCGAGGATTTCGCGCGCTGGCGCGAGGCGGCCGCCACCGCGGGCCCGGCGGTATTGGCCGAGACCGTCATCGATGAATCGGGGTACGCCGCCATGTGGCGAAACCATAAGTCTGCCGACGCGCCGGGGCGGTTGGAGAACCTCGGTGAGCTGGTCACGGCCTTGGAGGAATTCGAAAGCCTGGGCGACTTCCTCGAACACGTCGCCCTGGTGATGGAGCATGACCAAGACGAGGCCGGGGAAATGGTCAACATCATGACCCTGCACGGGGCCAAGGGGCTTGAGTTCGACGTGGTGTTCCTGCCCGGTTGGGAGGAAGGGCTGTTCCCCCATCAGCGGGCGCTGGACGAGAACGGCGCCGCCGGGCTCGAAGAGGAACGCCGGCTCGCCTATGTGGGCCTCACCAGGGCACGCAGACGAGCCTATGTCAGCTTCGCCGCCAACCGCCGATTGTTTAATTTGTGGCAATCGGCGATCCCATCGCGCTTCATCGACGAACTGCCCGGCGAACATGTCGAGGTGGACGTCGCCCAGGGCCTGTACTCCGGTGGGCTGGCCAAGGCCGAGAGCTCTTACCATTTCGCCCCTGGCCAAGCATCCTCCGGCGCGGCGCGGCGCCGGCGCGGCGGACGTATGGCGGCTTCCGCGCCGGACGGTGACCAGGCGGCGGCCCAGGGCGAGCCCGACGCGCTGCGGCGCGGGGCCAGGGTGTTCCACCAGAAATTCGGCTACGGCAAGGTGGTCGAGGCCGACGGGGCCAAGCTCGAAATCGCCTTTGAAAAGGCCGGCCGGAAGAAGGTCATGGCGGGCTTCGTGGAGCCCGCCTGAATGCCATGCCTGGGGAGGGCGCAAGCGGGGATGGGAGCCCCCGGGGGCGGCATTTCTGGGTGGTCAGGCTGGTCGCCGGGGACGCGCTGGCGCCGCAGTGGCAAGAGGCGCTCGCCCCGATCGCCCAATCGGTCGCCCGAATCAAAGTGGAACCCGCCGCCTGCGCCGGCACCCGGTCATGGCGGATCGAGGCGATTTTCCACCGCCCGCCGGTGGCAAGCGAGATCGCGGGACTGCTGGCCGAAGCCGCGGGCGTGGCCGTGGCAGAGGTGCCGGAAATCGAGATCGAGACCCTCGAAGACAAGGATTGGCTGGCGCTCAACCGCCGCCAATTTCCTCCCGTCAG
>JAPUGG010000118.1 GCA_027292975.1 Alphaproteobacteria bacterium
GTCAGCCTGGCCGATGCCTACATCACCGTCAATGAGCCCTGGGCGCTCAAGATTTCCGATCCCGATAGAATGGCAGCGGTGCTCTATACCCTTGCCGAGGCGATCCGGACGCTCGCCATATGTGCGCAGCCATTCATTCCCCATGCCGCCTCCCGGCTGTTGGATCAACTGGCGGTACCCAAGGATGCGCGGACCTTTGCCGAGATAGACCCAAGCGCGTCATTAGGCGGGGATTGGTCCTTATCCCCGGGCACCGAACTGCCCAAGCCGGTGGGCGTATTCCCCCGCCACGTGGCCAAAACCGGCGCCTGAGAGATCCATGTGGGATCCGCCCTTTAGGGGTTGTTTACTTCTTTGACCGATACCTTGAAAGGCTTGAAATTCCGCGCGTCATCGGCACAAAGTGCCCCGGTTGCAGGGACACGCGAGGTTTTTCAAACGGTTCGCCGGTTTCCTTTGGAAAGGCCCATGTTGACAAAGATCACCGCCCTATTCGCGCTGACGCTCCTGGTTCTCGCGTCCTGCGATTCGGGCGATCCTGATTTCGGCCGCGGCATGGCCGCCTTCGAGAAAGGCGAATATGAGGCCGCGTTGAAGGAATGGCGCCCGCTGGCCGAGAAGGGCGACGCCCAAGCCCAGTACCGGCTCGGTCTCATGCTGGCCAAGGGCCAAGGAATCGAGCGCAACATCGGCCAATCGTTGAAGCTGCTGCGCAGTGCGGCCGCCAATGGCAACGCGCCGGCCCAATACGAACTGGCACGGATCTACGCAGAGGGGCGGGGCGTCAAGAAGGACGGCGCCCAAGCGGTAAAATTCATGCGCATGACCGCCGAGCACGGCAATACCCAGGCCCAGTACGAACTCGCCGAAATCTATTTCGACGGCAAGGGGGTAGCTCGGAACACCGCGGAGGCCGCGAAATGGTACCTCAAGGTCGCCGAAGGCGGCAGCGCTAAGGCCCAGTACAAGTTAGCCAAGATGTATGCTGAAGGGCTCGGCGTCTCCTGGGACAACGCCCAAGCGGCGACGTGGTACCGCAAGGCCGCCCGGCAGGGCCACGTCCCATCTCAGTACGAATTCGGCCTGCTGAACGAGAAGGGCCAGGGCGTGACCGAGAACTTCGCCGAAGCAGCGATTTGGTATGAAAAGGCCGCCCGGTCCGACCATGCGGCGGCCCAGTACCGGCTCGGCGTGTTCATGGCCCAGGGCAGGGGCGTCGGGAAGGATCCCGTGGCGGCGGTCCAATGGTATCGCAAGGCCGCGGCCCAGGAACACGTCGCCGCCCACACCGCATTGGGGAGGCATAGCGCCGAGGGCCTGGGCACCGCCAAGGACGACATCGAGGCCTATATGTGGTTCAGCCTGGCCACCATGCTCGGCGATAAGACCGCCGCCACAAGCCAGGAAACACTGGCCCGAGGGATGACCCCGGATCAGATATCCAAGGCACGGGCCCTGACCTGGAAGCGTCTCGAAGAGCGCAAAAAGAACTGACCAAATTCAGATCACCACCGCCCCACCCTTGATGCGGAGGCCGCTATGGTATCCTTTGGCGCACCGGCCAGCCGGCCCAATAAGCGCGGAGGAGGATAGCCATGATGACACAGGCGGAAAAGGCCGAACGCTTCGCCGCCCTGCATCGGCGACCCGGCATCCTCGTGCTGCCCAATGCCTATGACGCCGCCAGCGCCTGCATCCTCGCCGATGCCGGATTCAAGGCGATCGCCACCACCAGCGGCGGCTGTGCCTTTTCCCTCGGCATCTGTGACGGCGAAAACATCTCCCGCGACGCCATGGCGGCCATCGTCGCCCGCATCTGTACGGCCGTCGATCTGCCGGTGAGCGCGGATATGGAGGCCGGATACGGTCCCACCCCGGGAGCCGTCGCCGATACGGTCCGCGCGACCATCATTGCCGGCGCGGCCGGCATCAACATCGAAGACAGCACCAAGACGGGCCCCCGGGAGCTGCTCGAATTCGATTCGGCGATCGCGCGAATTCGTGCCGCCCGCACGGCGGCAACCGATGCCGGGCTTGCCTTGGTGATCAATGGGCGCACCGATGTCTATCCGGTGGGCGGCGGGGACGAGTCGGCTTTGTTCGATGAAGCGACGCGCCGGGCCAACGCCTATCTCGAGGCGGGCGCCGATTGCGCCTTCGTCATGGGGGTCCGCGACGGCGAACTGATCGGCCGGCTTGCCGCGGCCATCCATGGGCCGCTCAACGTCCTTGCCGGGGCCGATTCGCCATCGGTGGCCGAATTGGAAGCACTGGGCGTCAAGCGGGTGACGGTGGGCAGCGGCTTCGCCAAGGCGGCCTTGACCGTGGTGAAAAAAGGCGCCGAGGAACTGCGGGAGAAGGGCACCTTTGAGTTCACCCGCGGCGCACTGGGCCAGGCCGATATCCACCGCATCCTGAAGGGGGGCTAGGCCCCTTGGCCTTGCCTTTGGGCGTGCATCGGCGCTGGGACTTGCTAAACTCCGGCGCCACGGAGGACCAACCCACATGCTCGTCGACAGCCATTGCCATCTCGACTTCGACGATTTTGAGGGCGAACGGGACGATGTCGTCGCCCGTGCCCGGGCGGCCGGCATCAAGGGCATGCTCACCATCTGCACCAGGCTTTCCGATGCCGGAAAGATCCGCGCCATCGCCGCCGCCCACGACGGCGTCTGGTGTTCGGTGGGCGTCCATCCCCACGAGGCCAAACACGAGCCCGGCGTGACGGCGGAGCGGCTCATGGCGCTGTCCGAGCCCGCGGAGGTCATCGGCATCGGCGAGAGCGGGCTCGATTTCTATTACCAGCATTCCCCCCGGGACATTCAGGAGACCGTCTTCCGCACCCATATCCAAGCCGCGCGAGAAACCGGCCTGCCGATCATCGTGCACACCCGCGACGCCGATTCCGATACCGTCCGCATCCTCGCCCAAGAGCAGGGACGGGGGGCGTTCGCCGGCGTCATCCACTGCTTCTCCGCCGGCGCCGAGGTCGCCCGCTGCGCGCTGGATCATGGCATGTATATCTCTTTTTCGGGCATCGTCACCTTCAAGAACGCCGAGCACGTGCGCGCGGTGGCGCGCGACGTTCCCATGGAGCGCTTGTTAGTGGAAACCGATGCGCCTTACCTCGCACCGGTGCCGATGCGCGGCAAGCGCAACGAGCCCGCCTTCACCGCCCATACGGCCGCCTATGTGGCGGAGATCAAGGGGCTCGGGCCCATTGAGCTGGCCCGCGCCACCACCGATAATTTCTTCACGCTGTTCCGCAAAGCCAACCGGGACGATCTTCCCTGAGCGGCCCTTGGACAAAGGTGCGAGCAGATGCGCATAACCATCCTGGGATCGGGTGCGGCGGGCGGCGTGCCGATGATCGGCAACCAATGGGGGGCCTGCGACCCTTCCAATCCCAAGAACCGCCGGCGTAGGGCCTCGATCTTAGTGGAGGACGGCGGGTCGACGCTGTTGGTGGACACCGGCCCCGACGTGAAGGCGCAGCTTCTCGACGCCGGAATCATGCGCCTGGACGGCATCCTCTATACCCATATTCACGCCGATCACACTCACGGAATCGACGAGATCCGGGCGGTGAACCGCCTGCAACGCTCGGTAATCGACGCTTACGGGACCGAAGCTGACTTAAACCACCTACGTAATATTTTCGGTTATGCCTTTGATCCACCAGGAGAATACAGTGGAAAAATCTCCTTTTACAAACCGTGCCTCACGGCCCGTCCCATCACCCACGGCGAAGCCTTCACCGCCGCCGGGATCGAGGTTCTACCGTTCGCCCAGGATCACGGCTTCATGATCAGCACCGGCTACCGCTTCGGCGATATCGCCTATACCACCGATGCGGTGGACCTTCCCGAGGCAGCCTTCGCGGCGCTTTCCGGCGTCGAGACCTGGATCGTCGGGTGTTTGCAGCATGAGCCCCATCCCACCCACGCCCATTTCGACCGCATCATGGAATGGATCGAAAGGGTAGGGCCGACCCGCGCCGTGCTCACCCATCTTTCGCTGCGCATCGACCATCAGGCGCTGGCGGCGGTTTTGCCGGACCACATTATCGCCGGTTACGATGGGCTGGTCATCGACAGCCCTTGAAATGGGACTTCTGGGCGCGCGCTTACCCCTGGGGTGCCCGAAGGCATAAGGGAACCGACTTTTGTCATATGATTGAAAGGCTTAGGAATTTATCCTATATTTTCCATAATAAACATTATGCGATAAATTGTCGTATAACCAATTGTTTTTACTCATATAGTGTGAAGACAATTTGGCCACCAACCTATTATGGAATTTAAAGGGTAAATGCCCTACCAACCCCGATCCAGCGATCCTGACGAAGTCGCCTACAACAAGCGTTTCATACAACGCATAAAAACGCGACGACAAAAATCCGGGTACACGGCCGAAAAATTGGCATTCCGGCTGGGGACCAAAGAAACCCAATATGCCAAATACGAATCAAGAAGCCCTATGTCCCTTTATTTGTTGGAGAAATTTGCATACGTCACAAAAACAGATCTTCATTACCTTGTTACCGGCTTTGAACGCGGAATCCTCGATTCAGTGGATAAATAAATGCAATTAGCGACCCCTAATTCCTCATTTCCGAAGTTCCCGCGCCACCAAGCTATCCAGCGACCTGATGGCACGCCATATACAAGCTGTATGGGCCATGCGTTATTTGCATGGCAATATTTGCCCCGGACACCCACTACTTTCGGTATTACTATCCTTCCAGCCGACCATGGAGGGAGTGGTGCCCGAGAACGAAGAAATCCAGGAAAATGTGATCTGCCATTCGGCGGTCACGCCTGATGGCGACTACAACATGAACACTGACGAAACTGAAACCACCTTCATCGAGCGACCGGAGAGCCTCAATGGTGTCAAGAAAGCATTTGCCGTAGAAATCAATAATGACGACTGCTCACCGAGGTTTCATCGCGGTGAATGCGTTTACGTACACACGGCCTGCGCCCATGCTCCCAAGGACGACATTTTTATTCTATTCAAAACGGGCTTGGGAAGGATTCGGCAATTCATTAGGAAGGAAACTGGCGATACTCCAGAAAAACATGTGCTTGTCGCACACCAGTATAATCCCCCAAAAGAATGCCGGTTCCTCTATGGGGACATAGAAGGCATATACCGCATAATTGAAATGAGAAGACGCCATCACAGAAGCTTTCCACGTGAGTGAGGCGTGCAATGAAAAATAATCTTGAGTAGAAGAATAATTTTGGTGGGTAGATAATCTTGGAAGGAAGAAGAATTAAAGCCATACAATATGTATTAACTCATTGAAAATTATACCGTTTATACATTATGCGTATTCTTACGTCACCTCGACCTAACTCACCTAGTTTTCGGAATGTTGATGGATATGACCCAATCGGCAATTGAACGACTCATCGACGTGATGGCGCGGCTGCGCGACCCCGAGCGCGGCTGCCCCTGGGATATCGAACAAAACTTCGAGACCATCGCGCCCTACACCATCGAAGAAGCTTACGAGGTGGCCGACGCCATCGCCTCCGGCGACAAGGCGGTGTTGCTGGGCGAGCTCGGCGACCTTCTCTTCCAGGTGATCTACTACGCCCAGATGTCCCGGGAAGTTGGCGGTTTCGATTTCGACGCCATCGCCCGCGCCGCCGCCGACAAGATGATCCGCCGCCATCCCCATGTCTTCGGCGACCAAGAGGTCGATGATTCCGCCGCCCAGACCCGGACCTGGGAGGCCCACAAGGCCACCGAACGAACCCAGCGGAGCGGCGCCGGGGACGGCGCTGCCCGCGCCCTCGCCGGGGTCGCCCGCGCCCTGCCCGCCCTGGTCCGCGCCCATAAGCTCGCCAAGCGGGCCGCCCGGGTCGGCTTCGACTGGCCGACCACCGCCGCCGTCATCACCAAGATCGAGGAGGAGCTGGGAGAGGTCAGCCGAGAAATCGCCGCCGGGGCGCCGACGGCGCGGGTCAAGGACGAAATCGGCGATCTCCTGTTCGCCGTCGCCAACCTCGCCCGCAAGCTCGATATTGATCCCGAAGCGGCGCTTCGCGACACCAACGACAAGTTCACCCGCCGCTTCGCCCATGTCGAGGACCGGCTCGCCCAACGCGGGATTACGCCGCAGCAAACCGAGCTCCATGAGATGGACGCGCTATGGAACGAGGCCAAGGCCGCGGAGCGTAAGGCCTCGCCGTCCTCAAAGGGATAGTCGGCTACGGGCCGTCGGGATGAGCCAGCAGATCGATCAGGGAAGAGGTGTCCCAGCGCCCGCCGCCGCGTTGCTGGATGCGCCCATAGAAGCCATCGACGATCTCCGTGACCGGAAGCGCCGCGCCGTTGGCAGCCGCCTCGTCACGACAGATGCCGAGATCCTTG